>CALDLZ010000169.1 GCA_937915335.1 uncultured Faecalibacterium sp. | reverse complement strand
CTGAATGTCGCCGATGGTGATGATGCCGTTGGCGGCAAAGATACTGCCGACGATGGCGACGGCTACATAGCCCAGATTGCCCACAAAGTTCATAATGGGCTGCATCAGGCCAGAGAGAAATTGGCTCTTCCAGGCAGATTCAAACAGCTTGTCGTTGGCGGCGTTGAAGTCCTCCAGCACGGCAGCTTCCCGGTTGAACGCCTTGATGACGTTATGACCGGAGTAGACCTCCTCCACCTGGCCGTTCACAACGCCCAGGGTGGCCTGCTGTGCCTTGAAATATTTCTGACTGAACTTGACCACCAGCATGACCAATGCCAGGGAGACGGGCAGGATGAGCAGGGCAATCAGGGTCATTTTGGGGCTGATGGAGAGCATCATAATCAGCACGCCGATCATGGTGGCGATGCTGGTGATGAGCTGGGTGACGCTCTGGTTCAGGCTCTGGCCCAGCGTATCCACATCGTTGGTGATGCGGGAGAGCACCTCGCCGACGGTCCGCTTTTCAAAATAGGCCAGGGGCAGGCGGTTGATCTTTTCGCTGATCTGCTTGCGGAAATCGTAGCAGACTTTCTGGGAAAGGCCGGTCATCAGCCAGCCCTGAATGAAACTGAACGCTGCGGAGCAGAGGTACATGGCCAGCAGGATCAGCAGAATTTTGCCAATGTAGGCGAAATCAATGCCGCCCACGCCCCGCAGTTTGGCGATCCAGCCGGTGGCAAGGGCTGTGGTGGCCTTGGCCAGGATCTTGGGGCCTGCAATGTTGAAGATGGTGGAAAGGATGGCAAAAACGATAACAACGACAAGGGTGAGCTTATACTGGCCCATGGCGCGGATGAGCTGCCGCAGGGTGCCCTTGAAATCCTTTGCGCGCTCGGTGGTCTGTTTTCCGGGTCTCGGCATATCACTCATCCTCCTTTCCGGTGTTCAGGTCTTGTAAATCGAGCTCTTTCTGGCTCAGCTGGCTCTTGGCGATCTCCTGGTATTCAGGGCAGGTGGCCATGAGCTGAGCATGGGTGCCCATGCCCACCAGTCTGCCGTCATCCAGCACCAGAATCTGGTTGGCATGAAGAACGGTAGAGATGCGCTGTGCCACAATGATAACGGTAGCGTTGTCGGTCTCCTCTTTCAGGGCACGGCGCAGGGTCACATCGGTCTTGTAGTCGAGGGCAGAGAAGCTGTCATCGAACAGATAGATCTTCGGGTCCTTCGCAATGGCCCGGGCGATGGAAAGCCGCTGCTTCTGGCCGCCGGAGACATTGGAGCCGCCCTGTGCGATGGGGCTTGCGTAGCCCTCGGGCTTTGCATCGATGAACTCGGTGGCCTGTGCGATGGATGCGGCCTTCTTCATATCGGCATCGGTGATCTGCTCACCGCCGAATTTCAGGTTACTCTCGATGGTGCCGCTGAACAGCACGCCCTTCTGGGGCACATAGCCCAGCAGTCTGTGCAGCTGCGCCTGCGGCATCTCCCGCACGTCAATGCCGTCGATGGTCACACGGCCGCCGGTGACATCATAGAAGCGGGGGATGAGGTTCAGCAGGCTGGATTTGCCGCAGCCTGTGGAACCGATGATGGCTGTGGTCTCGCCGGGCTTTGCCGTGAAGCTGATGTGCTCCAGCGCGTCGCTGTCGGCCCCCGGAAAGCGGAAGCTGACATCCTCAAATTTGACAATACCGTTCCAGTCCTTCTTCTCCAAGGCAGGTTTTGCAGTGGCCTCGTCGGGGTCATGGATGGAAGCTTGGGTGCGGCAGACCTCATCGATACGATCAGCGGCCACGCCGGCACGGGGCAGCATGACGGCTACCATGGCCAGCATCAGGAAGGACATGACGATCTGCATGGTGTAGGTGATAAAGGCAATCATCTCACCCACCTGCATGTTGCCGGCATCCATGGACTTGCCGCCGAACCAGACGATGAGCAGGCTGGTGCCATTCATAATCAGGGTCATAAAGGGCATCATGGCGACCATGGCACGGTTGGTGAACAGCTGGGTGCCCATCAGCTCCTTGCTGGCTTTGTCGAAGCGCTCTTCCTCAAACTTTTCACGGCTGAAGGCACGCACCGGCATCACACCGGTCAGGATCTCACGGCTGACAAGGTTCAGCTTATCCACCAGCGTCTGCATGATCTTGAACTTGGGCATGGCAACGTTCATCAGCACGATGATGAGCAGGAGCAGAATGACCACGTCCAGCACAATGATCCAGGCAAGACCGGTGTTGCCCTGGGCAACATGCATCACGCCGCCGATGCCCAGAATTGGGGCGTAGGCTACCATGCGCAGCAGAATGACACAGACGAACTGCACCTGCTGGATATCATTGGTGGTGCGGGTGATGAGGGAAGCGGTGGAGAACTTCTCGATCTCCGCATTGGAGAAGTGGATGACCGAGGAGAAGGTCTCCTGACGCAGCTCCCGACCAATGGAAGCCGAGACACGGGAGGCGATCAGGCCCACCAGAATGGAGACGACTACCATCAGCAGGGTCAGACCCAGCATCTGGCCGCCTACCCGGAAGAGGTAAGCCATCTGCACATCATGGGCCACGCCCTGGGCCTCATACTCCAGGCTGACCAGCAGGGTAGCTTGGCTTGCCATGCTGGAGAGGGTGGTCTCGTCCACCTGATCCATAGCACTGGCCAGCTGCTGCTGTACCATTTCCCGGGAGAAGCCGGGCATCTGGGTCATCGCGGCAAACTGGGCACAGACGGCATCCAAATCATCTGCTGTGGGGGTGACGGTCTCGGTTTCCGTCTCATCCTCGGCAGTCTCGGTCTCACTCTGGCTCTGGTAGCTGGACAGGGGAGCCATGGCGGCAGAAGTCTGCCCGGCGGGGGCATTGGCGTTCTGTGCTGCCGCCATATAGAGCACGATGTCCGGCACGGTGACGGCATCCTCGAGGGAGGCACGCTCTTCATCGGTCAGGTCGCTGCGGAGCTTCAGAACGCCGTCGTCCTGAAGATAATACCCGTAGGCGTTCTCAAACGCTTCAGCGTCCTCTTCGCTCATCAGCAGCGAGAGGGCATCCAGCGTGGAGGTGCGCAGTGTCTCGGGCAGGGGGCTCTCAATGCCGCCCTGCTGGATGCCGGTATCCACGATCTTACTCGTGTAATCCGGCAGGGAAAGGTCGCAATAGGCCTGCACGAACAGCAGGGCTATCACGACAAGGCAGGCGGCCCAGTGACGGGCCAGCTGCTTGAAAATTTTACCCATTTTCATTGTCTCCCTTCAATTTGGCTTGTTGTTCCGCATTTTCCGCTTCCACAGCGGTCAGCATGACATCCTTCAGCGCAAAGATCTGCTCTCGCTGCTCCTCGGGGATGCGGGCCAGCACCCGCCCGAAGTACCCGGTGATGGCATCTTCACACTGGCGGCTGGCATTCACCCCCTTTTCCGTGGCCCGCACCAGCGTCTTGCGGCGGTCATTGGGGTCAGTGATCCGCTCAATGAGCCCGTCTTGTTCCAACTGGCGCAGTGCACGGGAAATGGCGGGCAGAGGCTGTTTGACGGCGGCGGCCAGATCGGAAACGTAAATGCTTCCATTTGCTCCATGTTCCTCAATGTTGATGAGCACAGCTTCCAGTGTCATAAAATGACACTTGGGGCAGTGCTCCAGTGCCAGTTTGGTGCCCCGTTTGCCTTCCATGCTCAGTCGATGCAGGTAGTGGATGACAGCAAACAGCTCCGGTGCACTCTTTTGCGGCATATTCTTCCTCCTCATTCCTTAACGTATGCAAATACTTAACAAACGATAACTATTTGCTTGCGATAATAATATACCCGCCTGCACCGGAATGCAAGCGGGTAACGTTTCTTTTTACAAATCCTTCATAAATAGGGCAGGAAAGGGGATCACTCGTGGAGGGAGCGGTCCTTTTCCAGCCCGTCCCGCATCCCGTGGATGCGACCGATCCCGTAGGATACCAGTGCAGCACAGAGCAGGTTGAGCCAGCCCAGGCGGCTGCTGATGGCCCCGGTACAGCTCGTAATGCCGATCACGACATTCGCCATGCAGAGCAGGAACAGCATTTTGCCGATCTGGTTCAGGTGGCTGATGCGGGAATCGATGTCCGAGAACATGTTGAACTCACCCAATTCGGCCTTGCGGCGGAAGTAGGCCCAGCGGACGCATTTGCCCACCTCTTCGGCACCCAATTCTTCCATAAAGCTCTGGAAGCTTTGCGAATTGTCGATCATTTCCATCCGGATGATGTACTCGCCGGGTTCGCACCTCTCGAAGGTGTAGGTGCAAAAGCCTGCCTGCTTCAGCGCCCAGCCCTCCTGAGCCATTTCATTGAGCCAGCGCTCCTCTTTCTCAAATTCCCAGATCCAGAACAGTTTGTGCAGGGTCTTTGTCTCGTTCATGTCAGTTCCTCCTTTAAGATGGCGCGGCCATTGGCAGCAAGCTCCTCCAGCCGGACCAGCTCCTGTTTGAGCACCTCCAGCCCGGTTTTGGTCAGTTGATATTCCTTCTTGCGGCTCCCGCTTTCCACGGGCAGTAATTGGATCCAGCCCTTTTCACACAGAGAGTTCAGTGCCCCGTACAGCGTCCCGGCGGCAAGCCGTACCCGCCCGCCGGAGAGTGCTTCTGTTTCCTGCATGATGCCGTAGCCGTGCCGTGGCTGATAAAGGGACAGCAGGATGTAATAGGTGGATTCGGTCAGTGGCAGATTTTCCATTATATCGCCTCACTTTATATCGGAACTTGATATATCGTAATGCTATTATATCGGACGACGATATAGCTGTCAAGAGAAAAATAAAAAGGCTGTCGCACGATACGACAGCCTTGACAATGCCTGCTTACTTAAACAGCTTATTGTCCACCCAGATGCAAATACAGGCACCCAGCACCGAGATCACAAACGAGCTGATGCTGCCGGTGGCGTGGATGCCGATCAGGCCGAACAGGAACTCGCCCACAAAGCTGCCCAGAATACCCAGCACAATGTTGCGGCAGGTGGAGGTCTGGGTGCCCATGAAGCGGTTGGCGATGTAACCGGCCAGCGCGCCCACCAGCACGCCGACGAGCAGGGATGCCACCAGGCCAATCAGAGAGAACAGGCCCATCAGCACGCCCACCAGAGCGCAGATCAGGGCAAGGACGATCAGAATAGACAAGGTAATCATACAGAAGCCTCCTTTGTTTCTTTTGCAGAAACGGCATTTTCTGCCGCATACCGGCAGATGTCGTTCAGACAGCACTTTTCACATTCGGGCTTGCGGGCGTTGCAGACAGCCCGGCCATGCATCACGAAACGGTGGCACAGGTCGCTGCCCTCCTCGGGCGGGATGATCTGCCACAGGGCTTTCTCCACCTTGGCGGGCTCCTTGATGCCGTCCACCAGCCCGATCTTATTGCACAGCCGGATGCAGTGGGTATCCGTGACGATGGCGGGCTTGCAGAACACATCGCCCATGATCAGGTTGGCGCTCTTGCGGCCCACGCCAGGCAAAGCCAGCAGCTCTTCAAAGGTAGTGGGCACCTTGCAGTCGTATTTGTCCCGCAGCACCCGCATACAGGCCGAGATATCCCGGGCCTTGCTGCGGCCCAGCCCACAGGGCTTGACGATGGCTTCGATGTCCTCGGGTTCCGCCGCCGCCAGCGCCGCCACATTGGGGTACTTGGCAAACAGATCCTGTACCACGATATTCACCCGGGCATCGGTGCACTGGGCCGCCAGCCGGACACTGACCAGCAGCTGCCAGGCGTGGTCGTAATCCAATGTACAGGCGGCATCCGGGTACTCCCGCTTCAACCGCGCGATAACCTCGAGCGCCAGTGCCTTTTTGGCAGAAAGCTCCTCTGCCGGGACTGCTTTTTTCATCCGAACCCCTCGTTTCCCGTAAAAGTGTAGCCTGATGATATCATGTTTCGACGTTTTTGTAAATGGTTTGCAGCGCCTATCTGAGAATGATTTTCATTATTGCTCTTGCCGTCGGGGCGAAAATGCGCTATATTAATAAAGAAAAAAGGAAGCTCTCGCAATTGTGCGAAAAGGAGGAATCCCCGATGAATGAACCGCTGGCGCAGCGTATGCGCCCCAAAACGCTGGCCGAGGTGTGCGGCCAGCAGCATCTGCTGGCTCCGGGGCGGGTGTTCCGCCGTACCATCGAGAGCGGCAAGATCCCCAACATGATCTTTTACGGTCCCTCCGGCACCGGCAAGACCACCGTGGCCCGTATTATTGCTGAGAACAGCGGCATGACGCTTCATAAGCTCAACGGCACCTCCTGCGGCACGGGGGATATCAAGGCTGTGCTCAAGGAT
>CALDLZ010000168.1 GCA_937915335.1 uncultured Faecalibacterium sp. | reverse complement strand
GTCGCCGACTTGATGGAAAACCGCTCTGAGATTTCTCAGGGCGGTTTTTGTTTTGTAGTTAAACCTCTCAATCTCACTTTGTTCGACAGTAAATCTACATCTCATAACCCGAAAGAGATTGCAAGAAGAAGCTTCAAATGATTGCAAGCAACTTTATTTTTATACAGAAGCAATGATTTTTAGTCTTGGTGGAAGAATTTGTTTGTGAAGCATTGCCTTATTGACAGTTCGCCGCAAGATGATATAATAGGCGCATAGGAACCAACCTACATGATAAGTTGGTTTGAAAGAAAGGAGGGAATATAGCATGATCAAAGTTCTTGAAGTGCTGCTGCGGAGCAATTTTCGTTGTGGACGAATGCTGTACTCCCGGGCTGCTGCTATGGTAGGGTGCCAAAGTGCACCCTCAGGGCGATGTTGAGTTCATCGTCATCCGATTCAGCCCGGGAATTGTTTTGAAACAGTTCCCGGATTTTTTATACCCAATTACGGCTGCACAGGAAAGGAGCGAGCCGCCATGGCACAGAATCGTGAACCAATCAGCGCAGAGCAGATCCGTCAGTTACAGCTTCTGGCGCAAAGCCTGCGGTTTGGCACGCTGACCCTTGTCTTTCAGGATGGAAAACTGATCCAAATCGACAAAAACGAAAAGATACGTCTCAAAAACGAATAATTGCTGACTGGACAAACCGGAGGCTTTGCAAAAGGACATTGTTCCTTTTGTGAAGTCTTATTTTTTTACTCTTTTTCATCGAAAACCATTTGAATTTATCATGGAGGAAACTCATTATGTTTGATACTTCGTATATTTCCCGCCGCGCATTTCTGAAAGTTCTGGGGCTTGGCACTGCCAGCGTTACTGCTGCCGCCGCTCTGACCGCCTGCGGTGGTTCCGCAAGTTCTGCGGCATCCAGCGCCACTTCTGCATCCGGCAGCACGTCTGCAGCCTCTGCTGCCAGCCTGGAACCAGTGGAGATCACCAATGTTTCTTACGACCCCACCCGCGAACTGTACGCACAATACAATGAAGTATTTGCAAAATACTGGCTGGACAAGACCGGCCAGCGGGTCACCATTACCCAGTCCCACGGCGGCTCCGGCAAACAGGCATTGGAAGTGGCCAACGGTCTGGAGGCCGATGTGGTCACGCTGGCGCTGGAAGGCGATGTGGATGCGGTGAAGGATGCGGGGCTGATCGAAGAAGGTTACACCTCCGAGTTCCCGAATGACAGCTCTCCCTACACTTCTTCCATTGTGTTCCTCGTCCGCTCCGGCAATCCTAAGCAGATCAAAGACTGGGATGATCTGGTGAAGGATGGCATCGGTGTCATCACCCCGAACCCCAAGACCTCCGGCGGTGCCCGCTGGAACTATCTGGCGGCATGGTACTACTTCGAGAAGGCAGGCCAGAGCGAGGATGAGATCATCCAGAGCATGAGCAAACTTTACAAGAATGTGGTCGTGCTGGACTCCGGCGCCCGCGGTGCAACGACTTCTTTCGTCGAGAACGGACAGGGCGACGTGCTGCTGGCATGGGAGAACGAAGCCTTCCTTTCGCGGGACGAATATCCCGGCAAATATGAGATCGTGTATCCGTCGGTGTCCATCCTCTGCCAGCCCACGGTGGCCGTGGTGGATGAAGTGGTGGACAAGCGCGGGACCCGCGAGGTGGCGACAGAATACCTGAACTACCTCTACTCCGATGAAGCGCAGAAGATCGAAGCAGAAAACTTCTACCGTCCTTCCACCGAGTCTATCCTGAAGGACTACACGCTGGCTTCCGACAGCAAAACCATCACGGAGATCCCGGCAGACGGAAAATGGATCATCACGGATGGCTTTGAGCTGACCAATATCGCCCACTTCGGTGGCTGGACGGATGCAACTGCCAAACATTTTGCAGACGGCGGCGTATTTGATACCTTCTACGAAGGCTAAAACCAAATAATTTGAGCGTTCCGCACAGAGAGGACAGACCTCATGTGCGGAATCTCTGTTGCAAGTTGCA
The DNA here is from genome assembly GCA_937915335.1 of uncultured Faecalibacterium sp. GTDB lineage: Bacteria > Bacillota > Clostridia > Oscillospirales > Ruminococcaceae > Faecalibacterium. Next base: position 1,438 of record CALDLZ010000168.1, on the reverse strand, counting down.
AAAGGAGGGAGAGTTTTGAAGTCCAAATCCAAAAAATCCCGACGCGTCATTCCGGGATTCGGACTTTCGCTGGGCATTTCCGTCACCATCCTGAGTCTGGTGGTGCTCATTCCGCTGTGCTCACTGGTGGTCTTTTCCGCACAGCTCAGTCCCGCAAAGTTCTGGTCTGTGGTCACCAGCGCTCGCGTGCTGGCCAGCTACAAGGTCAGCTTTCTGACGGCGCTGGTCGCGTCCCTCATCAACGGTGTCATGGGACTGATCCTCGCGTGGGTGCTGGTACGGTACGATTTTCCGGGTAAGCGAATCATGGATGGCATGATCGAGCTTCCTTTCGCACTGCCTACCGCCGTGGCGGGCATCTCGCTGACGCACCTGACCGTAGACAACGGCTGGGTGGGAAGCATCTTTCACAGCAAGGGCATTGAGATCGCCTACACCCGTGTGGGCATCACCGTGGCACTGGTCTTTATCGGAATCCCTTTTGTGGTGCGCTCGGTACAGCCGGTGCTGGAAAAGCTGGACCCGCAGTATGAAGAAGCTGCTGGAATGATGGGCGCTTCCCGCGCAACGATCTTCTGCAAGATCATCCTGCCGGAGATCGCTTCTCCGCTGGTGGCCGGGTTCACGATGGCATTTGCCCGGTGCCTTGGCGAATATGGCAGCGTGGTGTTCATTGCGGGCAACACCCCTTACAAAACCGAGATCACACCACTGCTCATCATGGCCAAATTGCAGGAATACGATTACGCCAGCGCCACCTCCATTGCGCTGGTCATGCTGGCGGCGGCATTCCTGATCCTGTTCGTCAACGCCATTATCCAGAGCCGCGCATCGAAGATCGTCAGCGGCATTTCGTAAGGAGGGAGCACGATGAAAGAAAAATCATCCGGCGGTCCGGTCAAATGGCTGCTCATCGGCATCAGTGTGTTCTTTCTGGCGGTGATGCTGGTACTCCCGCTGATCTACGTTCTGGCCACGGCGTTCCGGGAAGGCTGGCAAGCCTATGTCAAAGCCGTCACCGACCCGTATGCCCTCAAGGCCGTTCAGCTGACATTGGAAGCTACGGTGGCCGCGCTGGTCATCAACACTATTTTTGGAATCTTTGCCGCATGGTGCATCACCCGCTTTCAGTTCCGGGGCAAAAAGGTACTCTCTACCTTCATCGACCTGCCGTTGACCGTTTCGCCTATCATTGCGGGTCTGATCTATGTGCTAACCTTCGGGCGGCAGAGCGTGCTTTACCCGATTTTACAGAAGTACAACATCTCCATCATCTACGCTGTGCCCGGCATCGTGCTGGCGACCGTGTTCGTCACCTTTCCGTTTATTTCCCGTGAGATCATCCCGGTACTGACGGCAGCGGGCACGGAAGAAGAGGAAGCCGCCGCCCTGATGGGTGCAAACGGCTGGACGATCTTCTGGAAGGTGACCTTCCCGC
>CALDLZ010000167.1 GCA_937915335.1 uncultured Faecalibacterium sp. | reverse complement strand
TTATGCCCTTCTAGGGCTTACTCAAGCCACCGGCTTAGCCGGTGGTTTTGACTGCATCAGGTGAGCAGTGCCAAGCGGAGTTTTGCCTTCATTTCGGGGTCTGCATCCTTGAGCAGTTCCAACAGCGCGGTCATGGAGATGGTCGGTTCACCTTCGGTGGATACAGCCTGCGGGCTGGGGCTTTCGGGCTTGGCATAGAAGCCATTCTCAAACTTCTTGCCCAGTGCCACGCGGGAGGACTGCTGGATATGTGCGTAGGTGTTCACCAGCATATCCGCGCTGGCGTGGCCGGTTGTTCCCTGCACTGCCTTGATGTCACCGCCGGAGATCATCAGCTGATAGGTCGCGCTGGAATGCCGCAGACCATGAAAGACGATACGCGGGAACTCCGGGTGGGCATTCTGCCATTTGAGGAACTTCTTGCGGATGAGCACAGGCTCCACGGCCAGACCGTTCGGCAGACGCAGCAGCATCCCACTGTTGCGGTAGCGTTCCGGGTCGAGGGATTCTTCCCTTTTCAGCCGTTCCAGCCACTGCTTCAGTTCCTCCCGCAGGGCGGTGGTCATGAAGATGGTGCGGCAGGATGCTTCCGTCTTGGTGTCCTTCAGGATGAGGGAGGTCTTGCTGCCTTCCAGCTTGTCCGGGAAGATACGGAGGATGCAGCCCTTGTCCACCTGCGCCAGCGTGTCCTTCTGCACCCGCTGCATGGACTTGTTGATGGTAAAGGTGCCCATGCCGTTGGCGGCATCAAAATCAATGTCGTTCGGGGTCAGACCTGCCACCTCACCTTCTCGCAGTGCACCCACCAGTGTGAGGTGGATTGCCAGATGCAGGATAGGGTCATCCATGCTGTCCAGTGCCGCCCGCATCTCGTTCACTTCCCAGATGCCGCGCTCTTGGGTAGTCTTTCTGGGTGCTTCCACCGGGACGGGGCTTTTGATGAGGATGCCCCACTCCACTGCCAGCAGGAAGGAATTGTGCAGCAGCTGGTGGACTTCATGGAGCGTGGTGCCAGAAAGGGGGCGCTTCTGCTGTTTGGGCGAGAGTTCTCGTCGCTTTCCTCCCACATACTGCCCGCAGGGCGTTTTGCTCAGGGTGTCGTACAGACCTTCGATGTGGTAAGGCCGCAGCTTCTGCATCTGCAT
>CALDLZ010000166.1 GCA_937915335.1 uncultured Faecalibacterium sp. | reverse complement strand
ATCGATCACTTTTTCCGTTTTGCGGGGGCCGCCCCCTTGCCCACGGGGCCCTTGGGGCGGCGGGCGGCGGCCTTGGACTGCAACGCGGCGCTGCGGGTCTGGGCACGGCCCTTGGCGGCAGCGGCGCGCAGGCCGCTCACCTCCGCCTTGGTCAGCTCACGGTAGGTGCCGGGCTTGAGCATTCCCAGCTTGACCACGCCCTCGGCGTTGCGCTTCAGACGGACGACTTCCAGGCCAACCGCCTCGCACATACGGCGGATCTCACGGTTCTTGCCCTCTTTCAGGGTCATCTCCATGACGGTGCGGCCGGGCTCGTCGGTGACAACATTGATGGCGCAGGGCATGGTCTTTGTGCCATCGTCCAACACAACGCCACTGCTCATCTTCAGGATCTGGCTCTCGTCGGCACGGGGCTGCACGGTAACGCGGTACAGCTTGGAGATGCCGCCTGACGGATGGGTGACGGCCTGTGCAAAAGCACCATCGTTGGTCATCAGCAGCAGGCCCTCGCTGTCCTTGTCCAGACGGCCCACCGGGTACAGGCGGGCCGGGATATCGCTGACCAGCTCCATAACAGTCTTGCGGCCCAGCTCGTCGCTGGCGGTGGTCACATAGCCGCGGGGCTTGTACAGGGCCAGATAGTAGAGCTGCTGATTCTTCTGGATGTAGATGCGCTCGTCATCCACATGCAGCACATCCCGGTTGGGGTCCATCTTATCGCCCACCTTGACGGGGTGGCCGTTGACCTTGACGCGGCCCTCGGCAATGATCTGCTCGGCCGCGCGTCGGGAGCACAGCCCCTGCTCGGCCATGATCTTCTGAATACGTTCTTCTGCCATAATAAAACTCCTTGTGCGCCTCCCGGCGCTCAAAAGCGCACGCCGAAACGTGCGCTGAATAAACTGCAAGTTGGAAGTTTGCAGTTACGACTGATCTGCCGGTGCCGCAGGCTCCTCCTTCTTGATGAGGGCGCTGACCTTCTCCACCAGCTCGGGGATCATGGTCAGGGCACGGTCTACCGTGTTGCTGCTGTCGGACAGCTGGATGGTGCGGACACAGCCGTCCTTGACCACCAGGAATGCCACAGGCTGGATGTTCACGCCCGCGCCGGAGCCGCCGCCGAACAGATCCTTATTGGCGGCGTTCTTGCCGTCGAAATCGGTGCCGGCAGAGGCAAAGCCAAAGCTTACCTTGGACACCGGCAGGATGGTAGTGCCGTCATCGGTGGTGATGGGCTTGCCCACGATGGTGTTGGAATCCACCATCTGACGGATCTTGTCCATCGTAACGTTCATCAAACCTTGAATGGGATGCTCAGCCATAAATTCGGCCTCCTTACTTCTTTATCAGGGAACGGAACGCCGCTCCCACGGAACCACTCTCCCACCCTTCCGGGCAGGGTTGCGGACACACCATACAAAATTATTATACCCCAGTCAGAGGAACACGTCCAGTACCTTTTCGCGCCAGAACTCGTACAGAACGCGCAGAAGCGTGAAAATGATGGCATAGGCCCGGGCCGTGACCCGGAACGAGACATGATCCTTTACGGCGGGCTCGGCGCTGCCGAGGTCCGGCAGGAGCCTGAACTGCTGGAAATCGAG
>CALDLZ010000165.1 GCA_937915335.1 uncultured Faecalibacterium sp. | reverse complement strand
ATTCATATCGCTTAATCCTTCTTCGGCACCGGCATCTCAAAGCCGCAGCCCTCTTTTGCACAATAGAGCTTGGAGCCCTTGCGGAACAGGGTGGAGCCACACTTCTCGCACTTGGTCGGCACCGGGGTGTCCCAGGTCATAAAGTCGCATTCAGGGTAGCGCTCGCAGCCGTAGTAGATACGGCCCTTGGCGCTCTTGCGTTCCAGCATCCGGCCTTTGCCGCACTTGGGGCAGATCCCGCCGGTGTCCTTGACCAGGCGCTTGGTGCCCCGGCACTCGGGGAAACCGGAACAGGCCAGGAACTTGCCATACTTTCCCACCTTGATGACCATGGGACGGCCGCAGAGGGGGCAGACCTCGCTGGAAGGCTCGTCCGGCACCTTGACCTTCTTGCCCTCCATATTCTTTTCGGCCTGCTCCAGGCTGGCGGCAAAGCCCTGATAGAAATCATCCACAGTCTTGTGCCAGTCGGCCTTACCGCTCTCGATCTTATCCAGGTTCTTTTCCATCTGGGCGGAGAAGTCCACGTCCACGATGTGGGGGAACTGTTCCAGCATCAGGCCATCCACGGCCCGGCCCAGCAGGGTGGGCTTGAGCTTCTTCTGTTCCCGCTCCACATAGCCACGGTCAATGATGGTGGTGATGATGGGGGCATAGGTGGAGGGACGGCCGATACCGTTCTCTTCCAGTGCCTTGATCAGTGTTGCTTCGGTGTATCGGGCAGGGGGCTGGGTGAACTTCTGCTCGCTCTTGAGTTCCCTGAGCTTGAGCAGCTGGCCCTGTTCCAGCGGGGGCAGGCTGGTCTCCTTCTTTTCCTTCTCGTCAGTGGCTTCCTCGTACAGGACGGTAAAGCCATCGAAAGTAACGGTATAGCCGCTGGCCTTGAAGCGGTAGTCCCCGGCATACACAGTCACGCTCACGGTGTCCTGCTGGCAGTCAGCCATCTGGCTGGCCATAAAGCGGCTCCAGATCATCCGGTAGAGCTTGGCGGTGTCGCCGCTGATGCTCTTATCCACCTCGTCCGGGGTCAGGGACGGCACCGAGGGACGGATGGCTTCATGGGCATCCTGCGCGGCGGTGGCACTCTTGGTTTTCCAGGTGCGCTTGTAGGGGCAGATATACTGTTCGCCGTAAGCGTCCGCAATATACTCCTTGGCGGCGGCAACAGCCTCGTCAGAGATGCGCAGGCTGTCGGTGCGCATATAGGTGATCAGACCCATGGTGCCGTGGCCCGCAATGTCCACGCCCTCATACAGGGTCTGGGCGGCCCGCATGGTACGGGTTGCCGTAAAGCCCAGGCGGCGGGAAGCCTCCTGCTGCAGGGTACTGGTGATGAACGCCGGGGTGGGCTGCTTGGCGCGCTTCCCCTTTTTCAGCTCGCCCACGGTGTACTCTGCACCCTCCAAGCCCTTTTCAATGGCGCGGGCCTCGGCCTCGTTCCGGGGCAGCAGCTTCTTGCCAGTACTGTCGGAAGCCAGGCGGGCGGTAAAGCTCTTGTGTCCGGTGCCCAAGGTGGCATCCACATTCCAGTATTCCTCGGGCTTGAAGTTCTCGATCTCCTTCTCGCGGTCATCGATCAGGCGGACAGCCACGCTCTGCACACGGCCAGCGGACAGCCCCCGGCGAACCTTCCGCCACAGGAAGGGGCTGAGCTTATAGCCCACCAGACGGTCGAGGATGCGGCGGGCCTGCTGGGCATTGAACAGGTCCTCGTCGATGGCGCGGGGGTGGGCCATGCCCTTCTGCACACCCTTTTTTGTGATCTCGTCAAAGGTCACACGGTTGGGCTCGTGGGGGTCCAGGCCCAGGATATTGGCCAGATGCCAGCTGATGGCTTCGCCCTCACGGTCCGGGTCGGTC
>CALDLZ010000164.1 GCA_937915335.1 uncultured Faecalibacterium sp. | reverse complement strand
CTGGGGTACAGGGCGCGGATCTTGTTCACCATGCCCTTGCCCACAATGTGGTTGGGCAGGCAGCCGAAGGGCTGGGCACAGACGATGTTGCCATAGCCGCCCTGCACCAGCTCGATCATCTCAGCGGTCAGCAGCCAGCCCTCACCCATCTTGGCGCCCAGCGAGATGATGCCGTGGGGTTTCTTCACCAGCTCCTTGAAGGGGCCGGGGGCATAGAAACCGGCATCGGATTCCGCCTTGAGCATGGCGCGCTCGATGCTGTCCAGCCAGTTGAGCAGCTGGTCGGTACCGATCTTTATGGCCAGCTTGCCGCCGTAGAGAACATGGTCCTCGCCCATGTTGAAGATACAGTACTGCACAAAGCCCATCAGGCCCGGGAAGTTCACCTCACAGTCCTGGCTTTCCAGGAATTTCTGCAGGTCATTGTTGCCCAAGGGACTGTACTTGACGTAGATCTCACCGACCACGCCCACCTTGACCTTGGGCACCCGGGTGACGGGAATCGATGCAAAATCCTTGGCGATGAGCGGGAAGGTGTGCTTCATTTCCTTGGAGGTATAGCCCTTGCCCGCCAGCAGGACACGGCCCAGACGCTCGACCCACAGATCGACCATCTTATCAGCGGCACCCTTTTCGTTCTCGTAGGGAGCCACCTGATTGCGCAGGGCGCAGAGCATATCACCATAGAACACGCAGGCAATGGCACGGCGGGCCAACGGCAGAGTCATCTGGAAGCCGCTGTCCTTTTCCAGACCCGAGAAGTTCAGGCTGGCTACGGGGATCTGCGGGTAACCGGCCTTGACCAGTGCCTTGCGCAGCAGATGGATATAGTTGGAGGCACGGCAGCCGCCGCCGGTCTGGGTAATGAGCAGGGCAGTATGCTCAAGGTCATACTTGCCGCTGTTCAAGGCATCCAGAAACTGGCCGATGACCAGCAGGGCCGGATAGCAGGTATCGTTGTGGACATATTTCAGGCCCAGTTGTGCCACGGCACTGCCGCAGTTGCCCAGGATCTCGCACTTGTAACCGTCGTAGCGCAGGGCGTATTCCAGCAGACGGAACTGGGTAATGGCCATGTTGGGGATGAGGATAGTGTGGGTCTGCTTCATCTCCGGGGTAAATTTGGGGTAATTATATTCCATAGGTTCCTCCTATGTATCAGGCTTCTGCCTTGGGGGCAGCAGCTTCCGCTTTTTCCTCGGCCAGCTCGTCGCGCTCGTCCAAGGCTGCGAACAGGCTGCGCAGACGGATGTTGACCGCACCCAGGTTGGTGATCTCGTCGATCTTGAGCTGGGTGTAGAGCTTATTGCCCGCCTGCAGGATCTCGCGGGTCTCATCGGTGGTAATGGCATCCACACCGCAGCCGAAGGAGACCAGCTGCACCAGATCCATATCCTTCTGGGTGGTGCAATACTTGGCCGCCGCGTACAGGCGGCTATGATAGGTCCACTGGTTCAGCACGCTGGTGGGGAATTTCTCCACCCGGTTGGAAACGCTGTCCTCGGTGACGACAGCCGCGCCATGACGGGTGATCAAATGGTCGATGCCGTGGTTGATCTCGGGGTCAACGTGATAGGGACGGCCGGCCAGCACGATGATGCGCTTGCCCTGACGGCGGGCCTCGTC
>CALDLZ010000163.1 GCA_937915335.1 uncultured Faecalibacterium sp. | reverse complement strand
AACCGGCATGGACGAAGATGACTACAGCGAGGAGAGTTTCCCCGGCGGCAGAAATCCCCGCCCTGAATTGGCCAGAATGCCAAGCGACAATGTAAAACCGGAAGAATTGAACGGGCCTGTGATTGTGATACAGGCCGGAAAGGATGTAAAACATGATGAGACTTAAAGCAGTTTCCTACGCCGAGGACCGGCTGGAATACTTTAAGAGCCAGCTGGATCGTGCAGAACGGTCGCTTGCCTGGTGGATTACCCATAGCAGCAGCCTAGAAAACCAGGCCGAAAAGGGCCGAATTGTAAGTTACTACCAGGACGTTGTTAAGATGTTGGAGGAGGGCAAATAAATGGATGCACTGCAATTTATCAAGGAACGGCGCAGAATGTGTGTGTTTTACAAGGGGAATTGCCAAGAGTGTCCGGCAAGAAATTGTGTCTGCTTCAATATTGATGAGATGGCTATCGACGACAGGATTGTCTCCATTATCGAAAAGTGGGCAGCGGAACATCCCCGTAAGACACGGCAGAGCAAGATTTTGGAACAGTACCCGGATGCTAGATGTGATGATAACGGGTGGCTTGTTGTGTGTCCTGCTCTCTTTGTTGGTAATGAGCACTGCCCTATGGATTGTTTGGCTTGCCATAAGCAATTCTGGTCACAGGAGGTCGAGTGATGGCTGAGTACATCGAACGGGAAGCAATTACAGAGTACCTGATGGGCCGTATCAAGGACTATCTGGAGATGGGAGACAGGCTTGCAATCATCCCACTGAATTTTGCAATGGCCCATATAAAAAGCCTGCCCACCGCAGACGTGGAGCCGGTGCGGCATGGGGATTGGGATGTTATCCTAGACGATTGGGAGGATACGGTGACGCTTAAGTGCCCGCTGTGCCGGGAGGAGTTCCGGGTGCTGTGCGAAGATGATGAGATACCGCAGGCAAAATACAATTACTGCCCAAACTGCGGGGCGAAGATGGAGGGAGGTGCGAACGATGCTTGAAATATGCCCGATGACGCTCAAGGAAGCGAACGCCTTTGTGGAGCAGCACCACCGCCACCATAAATCGGTGGTGGGACACAAGTTCTCCATCGGCTGCACGGATGGGGAGGAAATCGTAGGAGTTGCCATTGTGGGCAGACCGGTGAGCCGACATCTGGACGACGGCTGGACGCTGGAGGTCAACCGGCTATGCACAGACGGCACCCACAACGCCTGCTCCATGCTGTACGCCGCCGCATGGCGAGCGGCAAGGGCGATGGGCTATAAGAGGCTTGTGACCTACATACTGGACAGCGAAAGCGGTACGAGTTTAAAAGCAAGCGGATGGAAGTGCGTGGGACAGGCTGGTGGACTGCGCTGGACGGGGAAGCGCCGCCCAGAGGTGGATTTATACCCGGCGCAAATGAAAATTCGATTCGAAAAAACGGAAGGAGGTGGCGACAATGGCGAAGCAGTTGACGAAGGATAATGTGCGGGAGCTGTTCATGGCCGTCATCCGCGTCCTGGACCACTACCCGGAGACGGAGCAGGAGGCACGAGAGAATCTGGCCTTTATCGATGGGGCAAGGGCCATGGCCGAGAATGTGCTGCGGAAGATCACGGAGCTGGGAGGCTGAGATGGAACAGGAAAGCGAAGCGGCGGCGGTGGTGCGCTGCCGGGAGTGCAAATACTACGATCCAGAGGATTGGGCCGGTATCACCTGCAAGGCTGACGGTGGGATGACCGACCCAGATGAGGACAGCTTTTGCAGCCAGGGAGAGAGGAGAGAGCACAATGAGGATCGGTGACAGGGTGCGGCGGATGCCCACCATGTTTGAAGCGAAAACCGGGGGCAATCTGAGGGGTGCGCCAGCACCCCAGCCCGGGACAGTAACGTACATACACCCACGGGGCAGATTCTACGTGGTTCGGTTTGACTGCGGTTTCTGCGAAGCATACCCGCTCAAGGAGGTGGACCAGGATGGGGAAGCCTAGAATGCTGGGGAAAACCTCCGGATTCATCCCGAACAGTCAGGCAGACCGGCGCAAGGGAAACCGGGCATTTCAGCACCGGGAATATCAGAAAAAGGTTGAGCAGCGTAAAGAAGCGGAATATAAAGCCACGGTTGACGAAGCGCTCCGCATGATTGAAGAATTTCCGGATATGTATGCTTCCGTTCAGAAGGCTTGCGCCGATATTGTAGATGTGTTAAGCCGGGTCATTCCGGAAATTGTGAAGAAAATCACGGAAATGGAGAACGCCAAAAATGAAAAAGAGGAGGAATGAGCATGGAGCAAAGCGCAAAAGAATTCTTCCAGGGAATCAGAAATCTGGACAAGCAGATTGATTCCAAATATGAGCAGCTGGAACGCCTGAAGGCCCTGGCCACAAAGGTGACGGCTACCATTTCAGGCGATAGCGGAAAGCCCTCCGGAGTATCCCGGACCATGGAGAGCACCGTAGACAAAATCATTGACCTGCAAACGGATCTGAATGCGGAGATTGATAGGTTTGTGGATATGAAGCGGGAAGCAAACGAAATTATCCGGCAGATAGAGAATCACAAACAGCGGCTTTGTCTGGAATATCGGTATCTGTGTGGGAAAGCGTGGGAATGGATTGCGGATGAAATGGGGTATTCCTATTTTGGAATCTGCAAGCTGCACGGGAGGGCGTTACAGGCTGCGGAGGAAGTTATGCAGAAAAATTCCGAAAGTTGATAGAAGTTGATACTCCATCTATGATATTATTATCCTAGAAAAATTCTAAAAACCATACTACCCCTCTTAGCCACCAAAGGTTCTCGTTTCCTCCACCTTTGGTGGCCTTTGTTTTGAATAAATTACGAAAGGGCTGGTTACATGGGCAAACTGCAAGAAGTTTACCTATACCCCACCTGTTTCCGTGTTTGACAGCAAACAGGGCTATTGGCAAAAGCGGAAACGAGAGTGGAAAAGCATAGGGCTGGACAGCAGTACCGGGAGGCCGGATGCGCTTATCGGGAAAGGTTTGAAGGGCCTTGCCGAAAAGAAAAATATGAACCTGTCCGGCACGTCTATCTTTGACCCGGTGCTTTGCGAAATCCTGTATAACTGGTACAGCCCGAAGGACGGCATTGTGTTTGACCCGTTCGCCGGTGGCTCTGTGCGTGGCGTGGTGGCTGAAATGTTGGGCCGTCATTACATTGGCATTGATCTATCCGAAAGGCAAGTTGACGCTAACCGGGCGAACGCTGACGCTCTGGGCGTGTGTCCGGTCTGGTGGTGTGATGACAGCAGAAATGCAGACCGGTACATTGAGGACGGAACAGCGGATTTCGTGTTTTCCTGCCCTCCCTATCACAATTTGGAGCAGTACAGCAACCACCCGCTGGACCTGTCCAACATGAACTATTCCGACTTTTCGGAAGCGTACAAAGAAATCATTGATATATCCTGCCGCAAGCTGAAAGAAAATCGGTTTGCGGTTTTTGTTGTTGGCGAAGTACGGGATGCCAAAGGAGCCTACCGTGACTTTGTGGGGCTGACAAAATCGCTGTTTATGGGGAATGGCTTGCACCTCTACGCTGATTCCGTGTTTA
>CALDLZ010000162.1 GCA_937915335.1 uncultured Faecalibacterium sp. | reverse complement strand
TCTGGATTATCTCATCAACAACCGCCAGCACGCGGTCAGCGCGTCCAACATCATGGAGCATCTGGAGGCGGAGGGTGCCAGCCCCAACCCCACCACGGTGTACCGGTATCTGGACAAGCTGGCGGGCGAGCAGCGCATTATGAAATATGTGGCGGACAAGGGTGAAAAGGCCGTGTTCCAGTATGTGGACGAGGGCCGCCACTGCCGCGAGCACCTGCACCTGAAATGCGTGCAGTGCGGGCGCATCTATCACCTGGACTGCCACTTTATGGACGAGGTGCGTGCCCACCTGATGGCAGAGCACGGCTTCACCCTGCAGTGCGAGGGCAGCGTTTTGTACGGATTGTGCCGCTACTGCGCACAAAACCAGGCCCAGCCGGAGCAGACCGCACAAAAATGCGATTGCTGTGTTGACACGGAGAACAAGCCGTGATACAATTCAGGCAAGAAAAGCGTTGACCGGGAAAAGTAAGAGTTCAATGTTCTTTTTCAGCGAGTGCGGGCTGGTGGAAGCCGCACAGAGAACGAGCCCCGAACGAACCCCCGTGAGCTTCGCCCTGAACCTGCTGCGGGCAGAAAGTAGGGGCCGACGGCAGCCGCTCGTTATCGCGGCAGTGCTTTCAACGGGGAGAGTACACAAAAGTGACTGGTGTGTGTTTGCGCACCGGTAATTTAGGTGGCACCACGGATACGGCAGCATTCGTCCTAGCAAGGGATGAAGGCTGCCGTATTTTTATTTGCAAAACCTCTCAGTCGCCTGCGGCGACAGCTCCCCTGACAGGGGAGCCAGGCCGGCGGCATTTTAGAGAGGTTGAGAGAGGGGTAAGAAATATGTGTTGTGTTATGGGTTACACCGGGCACGATCTGAGTGCCGCCAAGTTCAAGGAATATCTACTGCGCACCGTCATGCGCGGGCCGGATGACCAGCGTGTGGTGGAAGGGCCCTTCGGCCTGATGGGCTTTGGCCGTCTGGCCATCATGGGCCTGACCCCGGAGGGAATGCAGCCCTTCTACCGGGGCGCTGACTGCGTGGTGTGCAACGGTGAACTCTACGGCTTCCGCTTTGAAAAGGAGATTTTGAAGCGCCGGGGCTACAAGTTCGCCTCTGACTGTGACTGTGAGATCCTGCTGCCTCTGTATTATGAGTATGGTCTGGACATGTTCCGCCACATGGATTCCGAGTTTGCGCTTATCCTGTACGATTCCCGCAAGGATCGTCTGATCGCCGCCCGCGACCCCATCGGCATCCGTCCCCTGTTCTACGGTTACTCCAAGTCCAGCCACCAGATCGCCTTTGCATCTGAAATGCAGAACCTGATCGGCTGGTGCGACGACATCCGGCCCTTCCCCATCGGCAGCTACTACTGTGATGGCCGCTTCGTCCGCTACGAGGACATTGCCGACGTGCCCGCCCCCATGGAGGACGACATGGAGACCACCCTGCGGAACATCCGCGAAAAGCTGATTGCCGGTGTGGAAAAGCGTCTGGATGCTGATGCCCCCGTTGGCTTCCTGCTCTCGGGCGGTCTGGATTCCTCGCTGGTCTGCTCCATTGCGACCAAGAAGCTGGGCAAGCCCATCCGCACCTTTGCCATCGGCATGGACACCGATGCCATCGACCTGAAATATGCCCGCCAGACCGCGGAATATCTGGGCAGCGAACACCATGAGATCATCATCAACCGGGATATGGTCATCAACAGTCTGGAAGAGGTCATCCGGCTGCTGGGCACCTGGGATATCACAACCATCCGCGCCAGCATGGGCATGTACCTGCTGTGCAAGGCCATCCACGAGCAGACCGACGTGCGTGTTCTGCTGACCGGCGAGATCTCCGATGAGCTGTTCGGCTACAAATACACTGATTACGCCCCCACCGCCGATGCCTTCCAGCAGGAGAGCCAGAAGCGCGTCCGGGAGCTCTACATGTACGATGTTCTCCGTGCTGACCGCTGCATCTCGTCCAACAGCATCGAGGCCCGTGTGCCTTTTGGTGATCTGGACTTTGTCCGTTACGTCATGGCCATCGACCCCGAAAAGAAACTGAACAGTTACGGCAAGGGCAAATACCTGCTGCGCAAGGCCTTTGAGGGAGACTGGCTGCCCCCGGAAATTCTCTGGCGTGAAAAGGCCGCCTTCTCCGATGCCGTGGGCCACAGCATGGTGGATGACATCAAGGAGTATACCGAGAGCCTGTACACCGATGAGGAGTTCCAGCTCCGCCGGGCCAACTACTCTGCTCATTGTATGCCTTTTACCAAGGAAAGCTTGTTCTACCGCGAAATTTTTGAGAAATACTACCACGACCAGAGCCGCACCATCGTGGACTTCTGGATGCCCAACAAAGCATGGCCCGGCTGCAACGTGAACGACCCCTCCGCCCGTGTGCTGGCAAACTACGGCGCTTCCGGCGTGTAATTTTTCCATTTTGCTTTATTCCGTTTTCCTCAGCATTTCCACAAGGCTTTCCGCCGCCTTGGAAAGCATGGCGTTCCGCTTCCAGACAAGGTAATACTGGGTCGGGAGCGGCGGATCAAGGGGCAGGAATCGCACGCTGCTGTCCAGCTCCGGATCCAGCAGATCGCGTGTGATGAGCAGGCTGCCCAACCCGCTTTCCACCAGCGTGGCGGTGCTCCCGGCGATCACGTTATAGGTGGCGGCGATATTCAGCTGTTCCGGCTCTGTCCGGGCCCACTGGGCGATCATTCGCTGCAAGCCTGCCCGGCGGTGAATGATAATCGGCTCGGGCAGCAGGTCGGCCGGGCCGATGCTCTTTTTGCCCGCCAGCGGAGAATCCGCCCGCACCAGCAGGCCCCAATAGGAAAGCTCGGGCAGCGGAACGGATTCATACTGTACCGTATCAATGGGCGGCAGCAGCACGACAAAATCCAGACTGCCGTGGTCCAGCCGTTCGGTGATATCAGTGGCATCGCTGCTGAAAAAGCCATAATAGACCCCGTGGTGCTGCTGACGCAGGGCTGCGGCGGCACGCAGCAGACTGGCCGGGATCTTGCCTCCGATGAAAATTTTCCCGCTCAGCTGTTTCCCCTCGGCAGAGACCTCCTGCTCAGTCTTATCCACCAGCTCGAGGATCTCCTCGGCCCGTTTTCGCAGCAGAATGCCCTCCCTGGTCAGCGTGATCTTGCGCTTGCCACGCACCAGCAGCTGCTTGCCCAGCTCCTGTTCCAGTTCCATGAGCTGCTTGGAAAGAGCCGGCTGGGACAGATGCAGGCTCTCGGCAGCACGGGTAATGTTCTGCTCCCTCGCCACAGCCAGAAAATAGCGCAGTACCCGAATCTCCATAAGCTTCTCCCCCTTTCTACCCTCTCAGTATAGCATGCGGAATCATTCCTGTAAATTATGACATGGCATAACAAATAAGTATTTGCGATTTTACAAAAAGAGAATTATACTGCCTATGCAAAAGGGGGAGAGAATTTTGAAACAGGCAGTAAAATCGAAAAAACTGGATATGCTGAACGGGCCGCTCTGGAACAAGATCCCGCAGTTTGCCCTTCCGGTGGCGGCCACCGCCATTCTGGAACAGCTGTTCAATGCGTCCGATCTGGCTGTTGTGGGCAATTTCAGCGGTGACATCAGCACCATCGCGGTTGCCGCCGTGGGTGCCAACAGCTTTTTTATCGGGCTCATCGTCAACTTCTTCGTAGGCATTGCGCTGGGTGCCAATGTGGTCATTGCCAACGCCATTGGCCGCGAGGATGAGGCAGCCGTCCACCGGGCCGTCCACACGGCGATCGTCCTCTCGGTGCTGGGCGGCGTGCTCATCGGCATCGTGGGTGAGCTGGTTTCCGGGGTGGTGCTGCACCTGATGAGCGTGCCGGAAGAGGTGTTTCCCTATGCCCTGCTCTACCTGCGCATCTACCTGCTGGGGATGCCGGTCATCCTGCTCTACAATTTTGAAGCCGCCATCTTCCGCAGCATCGGTGATACCAAAGTCCCGCTGGAAGCGCTGGCCTTTTCCGGCGTGCTGAATGTCCTGCTGAATTTGTTCTTTGTCGCAGTACTTCACATGAATGTTGATGGTGTCGCCACGGCCACCGTGCTCTCCAACGCCATCAGCGCCGTGCTGCTACTGGTGCTGCTCTGCCGGAGTGATAAGAACATCCGGGTCACCCCGCGCGATCTGCGCCTTGACCGTCAGACCATGCAGAAAATCCTTCAAATCGGCCTGCCCGCCGGGCTGCAAAGCGCGGTGTTCTCCATCTCCAACATTGTCATTCAGTCGGCCATCAACAGCCTGGGTGCCGTAGCCATGGCGGCATCCAGTGCAGCCTTCAACATCGAGGTCATCTCCTTCGACCTGCTGAGTTCGTTCGGCCAGGCCTGCACGACCTTCGTAGGCCAGAACTATGGCGCAGGCCAACTGGAACGCTGCCGTAAAACGCTCCGTCTCAGTATCGTGGAGGGGCTTGCTGTTCTGGCCATTGTACTGCCGCTTTTCCTGTATTTTGGCAAGCCACTGATCTCGATTTTCAACCATGACCCGCAAGTGGTGGATCTGGGTTATATCCGACTGTATACCGCAATGCTGGCTCATGTCGGCTCGCTGGTCTACGAGGTCATCGCCGGTTATCTGCGCGGGTTCGGCATCTCGCTGGTGCCTGCCCTGCTGGCCATCTTCGGGGTCTGCGGCGTGCGCATCGTGTGGATCGTCACAGTATTCCCGCTGCACCAGACCTTCCAGACCATTATGCTGGCTTATCCGCTCAGTATTTTTACCACGGCGCTGATGATGTCGATTGCGCTGCTGGTCTATCGGCCCAGCCGAAAGTGTTCCCAATAACCAGAAAAGGCAGCGTGCCGTTTAGCACGCTGCCTTTTTGTTTTACTCGATGTTGAGCTTATTTTTCATCAGCCAGCGGGTCAGGAAGAACCATCCCACAGCAAAGGCTAAGGTCACGGCGAAGCAGAACAGATAGCCAGTGCCCGACCCAAGTGCCGCAGTCATGGATTGCATCGGGGTTACTCCATAGCTTACACCGGTCACATCCACATCCACGACCCGATAGGTAACGTTCACAAACATATTCACGTCATTCGTGCCCAGCAGCTTATCGAGTTGATTCTCCACGACATTCAGGCTGATAAAAGCAAGGATACCGGCTATCATCATGTGCTTCTGGAACTGATGGGCGATCATGCAGGCGGCGTAGACGCAGAGGATGAGGTCAGCCAGCCGGGCCAGATTGATGAGGATAGTCCAGAGCATCACCTCCCAGAAGCGGCCATTCAGCTCCTCGTACAGTGTCTCCCACAGCAGCTTCCAGCTGTCCCAGTCCGCCATACCGAAGGTCTCCGGGTCAAACACGCCGATGGCGATCATCGCCGTGATGCAGACGATGCCCACCAGACCGCTGCACAGCACCCAGACCATGCTGGTGATGAGCTTGGAGAGGATGAGCTGGTTCTCAGTGACGGGCAGGGTGTGCATCAGGTAGCCCTCACGGCCCAGCAGGTTCTTATAAAACCGCTGGACGGTGCTCACAAAGCAGAGCACCGCAATGGCAAAGATGACGGAGAGATACACGATCATCAGAACGACTTCGAGCTGCCAGAAGCTTGTGTTCTCGGCCAGCGTGTTCTGCTGCCGGAACGAAACGCCCAGTACAACGGACAGGAGAGCCAGTGTCAGATACAACGCACCGTAAATGTTTCTGGTGGCTTTGAACTCATATTTCAACAATTGCTTCAGCATTTGAATACCTCCCGGAAATACGCATCGACGCTCTTGCCCTCGGTCTCACGGATATCGTCCACGGCACGGTGGTCGAACACTTTGCCGTCCTTCAGGAACACGGCTTCGTCCAGCACCGGCTCGATGTCCTCGATGAGGTGGGTGGAGATAACCACAGTTGCGTCCTTGCTGTAATTGGAAATGATGGTGTTGAGGATGTAATCCCGGGCGGCAGGGTCCACGCCGCCAATAGGCTCATCAAGCAGGTAGAGCTTGGCGCTCCGGCTCATGGCCAGCACCAGTTGCACCTTCTCCTTGTTGCCCTTGGAAAGGGTCTTGAGCCGGGCCTTGGGCTTGAGGTTCAGGCGGGTCAGCATTTCGTTGGCCTTGGCGGGTTCGAAGTCGGTGTAGAAGTCATGGAACATCTCCACCAGCTCGCCTACCTGCATTCCCTCGGGCAGCCAGTCGGCATCCGGCAGGTAGGAGACGAGGGCTTTGGTATCGGGGCCGGGGGCCATGCCCGCCACCCGGATGCTGCCCTCGCTGGGCTGCAGCAGACCGTTGGCCAGCTTGATCAGCGTGGTCTTGCCGCTGCCGTTGGGGCCCAGCAGGCCCACGATGCGGCCAAGATCCAGCTGGAGGTCGATGCCGTC
>CALDLZ010000161.1 GCA_937915335.1 uncultured Faecalibacterium sp. | reverse complement strand
CAGCGAACGAAACTCTTATATTATTTCTTCTGTCTACTTGACGGAGTGCACTTCAGGTTTGACCCGTGCAGAGGGCTTTTGCTGTTTGTATCAGGTATGCCCTGGAACCGACCTGCCATCGGTGTGGATGCAGTCGACCGGCGGTGTCAACCGGCAGAAAGTGTTGACGGAAGGACAGCTTTTTGCTATAATTATAAAGCTATGAATATGGAGATGTATCGAAGTGGTCGTAACGAGAACGACTCGAAATCCAAGTGGATGCTTCGTCAGATTTCTCCATTTCGAACGTGGAAACGTCAAAATTCGATGTTCTAACAGGCTTCTAAACCTGTCTGAACGATGCGTTTTCTAACAATATTCTAACAGCTTTATCATTCGGAATCAAGATGAAGTTACAATACAAATTGTAGCATCACCTGATATGTATACGGAGAGGTACCCAAGAGGTCGAAGGGTCCGCACTCGAAATGCGGTAGCCGGTTAATCGCCGGGCAAGGGTTCGAATCCCTTTCTCTCCGCCAGAGTCACAGTTTCTTACGATTCTGTGACTTTTTTGTTTTATTGAAACAGCTACATCAAATGTATAGGACCACCTTTCAGGGGCAAGCCCTCCAGCAGTCCTTCAGGAACTGGGTTTCGGAAATCGTACTGGGTGAATTGCAAGGCTACCTCGAAGCAAGAGATTATAGCTGTTAGAAATGGCTCTTTCAAGGAGCTTTTTTGCTGTTAGAAGAATTATCTAACAGTCCTGCAATTACGCCAGCCGACCCCTGTTTGCTCTTGTAATCGAGGTGTGCGTAGATGTCAGCGGTGGTAGAAAAGGTACTATGCCCCAGCCACTCCTGAACCTGCTTCATGGAAACGCCATTCATCACCATCAGACTGGCACAGCTGTGGCGCAGATCGTGAAAGCGGATGTGTTTCAGCCCGTACTTGGTCAGAAGCCAGTCAAAGTGTTCTGTCACGAAGTTCGGGCGAATCAGCTTACCTTCCTGATCGGTGCAGACGAAGTCCAGATACTCAGTGCTGTAACTCTTCTTGAACAGCTTGCGGTAAAGCTGCTGTTTCTCCTTCTGTTTCAGAAGTTCTTCTTCCACAGCCGGGATCAGCGGCAGAGTGCGGCAGCTGGTCTTGTTCTTCATCACATCGCTCACCACCGGAACATACTTGCCGTTCACCAGCTGTTCCGTGACCTTGTGGTTGATGGTGATGGACTTGCGTTCAAAGTCGATGGATGACCACTTCAGCCCCAGCACCTCGCTGCGGCGCAGACCATAGTAGGCCGTGACGAGGATGCACAGGTGCAGCGGGTCATCCTGCGATACTTCAAGCAACTGCTGGACTTCATCCTTGGAGTAGAAGTTGGGTCGGAAGCTGTTCTTCTTCGGACGGTCGACTTTCAGCATCGGGTTGGTTTCCAGATAGTCCTTGCGGACAGCATCCTTGAACGCCTTGCCGAAGATAGCGTGGTAGTGAATAACCGTGTTGGTAGTATAACCCTCCAGCAGAATCTTTTCCTGAAATTCGTCCAGCACCTGCGGCGTAACTTCGCAGAGCTTTAAGCCCAGCGGCTCAAAATACTGCGTGATGCGTCCGGTGATCATCCGATTGTAGCTGATAAAGGTTGCAGGTTGGATGGATGCCTTGTGAACCTGAACCCACTCGTTGAGGTAGTCCAGAAACAACATCTCCGACTTGTTGGCGGACTTGATGGACTTCGGTACAGGCTTGGCCGTTTTAGCATCTACTTTTTCGTAGACACCGCCCCGGCCAGTGGGCAGTTCCCCGGTTTCATCATAGCGGAGCAGGACTTCATGGAGCATGGATTCTGCTTTGCGCTTGTTTCCGCGCACGGTCAGACCTGTGGAAATCCACTTGATCTTCCGTTTGCCGTTGGCATCGTAAAGGTTGAGTACAAAGTAAAAGCGTCCATTTTTCTCTTGGACAGACCCTGTTGTTTTCATCATAAACCTCCTTCTGGTTTAACAGGCGTGCTGTCCGTTGCTGTACTCACAGCATACCACATCCAGCCGCAGATTTCCAGCGGGGAACGCACTCTGCCCGGTGAGTAGGAACTCAATCACACTCAACTTCGGGATGCGGTAGGTGCGACCGATCTTGAGCGCAAACAGGCGGCGGGAACGAATCAGATCCCCTACCGTGTGGCGGTTCAGATTGAGCATCTCCGCAGCCTGCTGAAGACTGACTGCATCGGGATAGCTGGGGAACATCTTGGAATAGGCATCGTTAAACTTCATGGAACCTCCTTGGATATGGCAGATGATCGTGCCATGAGAGCAAAAAATAAAGAGATTGATAAAAATTGAGGATAAAAACGATATGTAAGAGAAGTCAGCTGACACGCCGACTTCCCGAAAAAATATGTTAAGGTCTCCCATATTGGTCCTCGACTTCCCTAGGAGTGGGGAGTCATCCGGCGGCGGGCTTGCACCGCACCATTGGCATTTCAGCCACCCCGTCTTCGTTATGACCGGGCTGCGAGTTACAGAAGTACCTTTTGTGAAGTACCGGACGATTGAGCTATCCTGTTTTCAAGGTTCTGATTTTATAGAAAATCTTCGGAATTTAAGGCTTCCGAAAAATTATCCCTCTACTTACTAGCCAGCGAAAATGACCAAAAAATAACCAGAAAAAGAAATCTGTTGAAAAGTTCTTGGAAAATATAGTGGAAGTGGCCGTTTGATTAAAATAATATTGGTCAGAGAGGCAACCGATAGAGAGCCAAACTTTGCAACAACGGAAGTGTCTGAAATTAAAAGTAGTCTTGAAAAAGATGCTTTCATATACGAGCCATTGAGAACGAATGTTTTACACCCATTGGCGAGTTACTGTAATAAAGCTGTAATAAAATAGAAATGGGACTATTTCAAAAAGATGCCCTACACTTGGTAGGCATTGAAAACGGCCAAAATATAACCCGAAAAAGAAATTTGTTAGAAAGTTCTTGAAAAAGATAGTAGAAAGAAGTTCAGACTTAAAATAATATGTCTCTACTTACGAGCCAACAAAGAATGAGGTTTTGTTACCAGAGAAAGAAACTTGTCAAAAATTTTTTGAAAAAGATAATAGAAAACTGCTGGAACTTAAAATAACATGCTTCTACTTGGTAGGCATCGGGAACGCCTGTTTCGTAGTATCGGAGGAAAACTTGTAACCAAATTGTGATTTTTGAGGCCGAATTTCCTTTTTTGAAAAAGTCCTCTCAATAGGTAGCCGACGAGAATGGCCAAAATATAACCATCTTTTGGGAAATTAACAAAAAAGTCACAAATGAGCGGCTTTCAAAGAGAATGTTCTACTATTAACAGAAAAAGAGGCTTGAAATGGGGGGTATGAAGGTCGATTTTTTCGCCTTCATTGAAAATTGAGAGAACTCCCTCACTTGGTAGGCATCGAGAAAGGCCGTTTGGCAACCTTCATTTTGAGAATTAACAAAAAATTCACAGATTGTGATGCGGGTGATAAGTCAAAAAAGGTGTCTTCATATACGAGCCATCGAAAAAGGATGAAAAATAACCGCTCCTGAAAATTTTGGATAATCAAACAAAAATTGAACAAAGAATCAGGCGATTTCGACTGTTTGAAAACAAAAAGAAGGCTGGATTTCTCCAGCCCTCAAAAAGTATGTGTCAACAGTTTCTGTTCAAAATCTTCTCAAGCGCATCTGCAAACTTGACATCCTGATCCTTCGTCCGCTTTGCACTCCTTTTGGGATGCTTCCCGGCACGAAGGAGCTTTTTGTTTTCGTATCGCCGTAGCATGAGTGCGTCAATATTGTCAGCGGTATATTCCAAACCGTTCTGATTCAGCACTCGTGCGCATTTGGCAAGACACATACTTGCTAGCCCATAATCCTGTGTCACAACGATATCCCCCGGCTTCACCCGGTTGACCAGCGCAAAATCTACACTATCCGCTCCCTTATCGAATATCAGCGTTTGTGCACCTTCACGCTCGATTTGGTGAGAGGTGTCGCACAGGATGATGACCGGAACGCCGAACTGCTTTGCAATCTGCAATGTCAGATCGACCACCGGACAGCCATCTGCATCGACCAAAATGTTCATAGACTTTCCTCCGTCGCCCACTGAAATGCTCTTGCGGTACGCAAATCAGTGTCCTTAAAATGCCCACCGCTGTTCCATTCGAGAACGCAGTCTGCACCACGATCTGTGAGCTGGCTATACAGACTGCGGATGTTATCGCCCACAACGGCCATCACCGGATTTTTTGTGTGTTCTTCTTTATCTCCAAGGCTCAAATAGACATGCTGTGCCTGAATCGGGTGCTGCCGTTCAAATTCCATCCAATTCGGAAACCACACAGACGGAGATGCAGCGGCGATGCCGTAGAACAGATTTGTCTGCGTAGATACCCAAAGCGCAAACAATCCGGCCAGCGAATATCCGCCTAGAATGATTTTGACATCTTCTGGGAGATTGAACTGTTGTTTCAGTGTCGGGATGACTTGCTCCGTCAGAAAGTGCAAAGTGTCTGCAGCATTGCCGCCGAAGCCTTGCTTTCCCCATACAGCAGGGGCTTCCCACGGAGAAAGCTCGTCATTCCAGTCTGTCACCGGGATAGCGGCAAACAAAAAGCGATGTTTGATCTGTGCAATAGAGGCAACCTCGTTGTCCATGCTTTGCAGCTCATGCTCGTCCGTCATTTGGAGCAGCAGATATTCTGCATTGGCTTCGCCGTAAATGCGACAAAACCTGCTTCCGATTTGGATTGTCTGTGCGGTCACTGTGACACCTTCCCGAAATTTTTTGATAAGCCCAGTATAGCAACTGGAAAACGATTTGACAATTCAAAAGCAGAGTGAAGCAGCTGCAAGCAATGCTGCGTGGTACCATTCTTGACGAATGCAACCACAGCAAGCAGGGGCTTTGTATGTACAAAGCCCCAAATTCGCACACGAAATTAAAATTTCGCCGTGTTCATTTACTTGTTGGGAGGAATCCCAAACCCTGTGATCATCACGGTACCGTGATGGCTGCGCACTCCTGCGGAGTGCTGAAAGAGCGTTTTGCAAAAATGCGAGGCCTGCATCGGAACAATGCAGTTCAAGGGTTTGGGATTTCCCAACAAGCATTTTGCAACGCAAAATAAGCGTTTGCGCAGCGAAGCACAGCAATGAAAGCCCCAGTGGGGCTTTCAAGTGACAGAACGGTCTTGCGCCAGCAAGATGGAGGGGCCTGCCCTGACAAGTTCGGTTTTGTATAGACAAAACCATTGCTTGCAACGGTTCTGTTTTTTGAAAAAGCAATCTGGAAACTTTTCATCCGCATTGCAAACCGGGTGGCGGTTTTGTATAATTGGTTCAATAGAATCGTGACAAAAATCGGAAGAACTGTCCGATTTTTAGGAAGCACCGTGGAGATGCTACACCGCAGGCAATCAGGAGGAACAGCATGAATAAGCAGCAACTCGCATCGAAAATTTGGGAATCCGCCAACAAGATGCGTTCCAAGATCGAAGCCAATGAGTACAAAGATTATATTCTGGGCTTCATGTTTTACAAATTTCTGTCGGATAAAGAAGTCAAATGGCTGAAAGAGAACGATTGGACGGACGAATATCTGCCCGATTTGACCGAAGATGATGCCGAAACGGTGGATACCGTTCGGAAGAATGTCGGCTATTTTATCGCCTACGAAAATCTGTTCTCCACATGGATTAGCAAGGGCAGCGACTTCAAAGCCGATGATGTGACCGTGGCATTGCAGGCATTTAGCCGCCTGATCGACCCGCACCACAAGAAGGTATTTGACGGTGTTTTTGCAACGCTGCAAACAGGTTTGTCGAAGCTGGGCGAAAGCTCTGGCGCACGGACAAAGGCAATTCGTGACCTGATCTACCTCATCAAAGATATTCCTATGGATGGCAAGCAGGATTACGATGTTCTGGGCTTCATCTACGAATATCTGATCAGCAACTTTGCAGCAAACGCAGGCAAAAAGGCTGGTGAGTTCTACACTCCGCATGAAGTTTCGCTGCTCATGTCCGAAATCGTGGCGTACCATCTGAAAGACCGGGAAGAAATCAAAATTTACGACCCGACCAGCGGTTCCGGCTCGCTGCTGATCAACATCGGCCAGTGCGCGGCGCGGTATATGGGCAACAGCAATAACATCAAGTACTATGCGCAGGAACTGAAAGAGAACACCTACAACCTGACCCGCATGAACCTTGTTATGCGCGGCATTCTGCCCGACAACATTGTGACCCGCAACGGTGATACACTGGAAGAGGACTGGCCGTACTTTGACGAGAACGACCCGGTCAATACCTACGACCCGTTGTTTGTAGATGCAGTGGTATCCAATCCGCCTTACT
>CALDLZ010000160.1 GCA_937915335.1 uncultured Faecalibacterium sp. | reverse complement strand
TGGAGGTCTGCCTATGAGCAATACGCCTGCGCACACCACGAAGCAGCAGACGAAGAAGAAATTTATTGTTTCCCGTGAGTTTTCTGGAAAACAGTCTATGAAAGAAGCCTTTGAACAGCTTATCGAGCGTCAGACGCACTCGCAGTTCGAGGAATGGCTTGAAAGAAAAGCCGGATAAATCCGATTTGACCGTTGAAAGGCTCGCAGGGACATGGTATTATAATGGTGTCGTGTCCCTGCTCATAGAATAGGAGAAAAAACTATGAGCAGAAAGAAACAGAATATCCAGAAAACCACAGCCCTCTATTGCCGCCTTTCCTTGGAAGATGGGCGCGAAAATGAGAGCATGAGCATCAGCAACCAGAAGTTGATGCTGAAAGACTTTGCGGAAAAGAATGGAATGTTCCGCTACGAATACTATGTGGACGATGGCTATACCGGGCGCAATTTCAACCGTCCGGCGTTCCAGCGGATGATTGCCGACATTGAAGCTGGGAAAATCGACTGCGTTATCACGAAAGACCTTTCCCGTCTTGGCCGCAATTATATCGAAGCTGGTAGTTATATCGAGATTTTCTTTCCGAAGCACCATGTTCGGTATATCGCCATCACAGACGGTGTGGACAGTCTGACCCGGCAGGAAATGGACATTACCCCGTTCAAGAACATCCTGAACGATATGTACAGCCGTGACATTTCCAAGAAAGTTCTGGCTGGCGTTATGACCCGTTCCCGACAGGGCAAGTTCTGCGGCGGCACTCCGCCCTATGGTTTGATGCGTGACCCGAAAGACAATGGACATCTTATCATCGACCCGGATGCAGCACCCGTTATTCGCAAAATTTACGACTACGCCCTTGACGGGATGGGCAATATGAAAATTGCCAAGAAACTGCTGGAAGAGAAAATCCCCATTACCCGTGTGAAAGCAAGTACAGCACTGGATGCCAACTACTACACATGGGGTACGGCGAGAATCGGCCATATCCTCCGCAATCCGTTTTACAAGGGCGCACATCTCGTGTGCAGGACGCACCAAACGGGCATTCGTTCCGGTTCGTTCAAGTTCATTCCCCGTGAAGATTGGGAAGTTATTGAAAACTGCCATGAAGCCATCGTTTCCCCGGAAGAATGGGCGAAGGTGCAAGAACTAATCGACCGTCGCCCAACCATTATGACGGGCAATGACTGCCCATACTACAACATCTTCCACGGCATCATTTACTGCGCCACCTGTGGGAAATCCATGCAGGCACGTTATGAGAAAGTCGGCAGAAAGGATGTTGACCGAACCACTAAGAAGAAGCGTGAACCCATCGACAAGGCATATTTCATCTGCCAGACCTATAACCGAATCGGCTGCAAGGTATGTTCCAGCCACAAAATCGAAGCCCGTGACCTGCATGAGCTGGTTCTGAATGATATTCAAGAGCTGGCTGCACAGGCAATGAAAGATTCGGATGCCTTTTATCAGCGGTTGAGCCGCCGCATGGAAAACCAATACCGCACAGATACTTCTGCAGTTCGGGCAGAGATTCGCCGCTTGGAAGAGCGGAATCAGGAAATTGACGATGTGTTTCTAAACCTTTATACGGACAAGAGCAAAGGCATCATCTCGGAACAGCGTTTTCTGAAACTGACGGATGCTATGGAGCAGGAGCAGAACAGTAACAAGGCGTGTTTAAGCGAACTGAATCTTCTTCTGCACCAGTCGGATGAACAAGAAAGCGATGTCCATGCCTTTATCGAGGAAATCCGCAAGTATGCCGCCATCAAGGAACTGGACGAAGTTGTGCTGAACCGTCTTATCAAGAAAATCATGATTGGCGAGGTCCAGAAGGTCGATGGGCAGAAAATTCAGGAAGTCAAAATCATCTACAATTTTGTTGGAGAAATTTCTGCCTAATCTGAAATCAAAAATTCACACGATATATCATTGATTCTAGTGACCCTTCTCGTTTTTTAACGGGAAGGGTCTTTTCTTTTGCAAATTCATCACTTGACTTTACGGCAGGGAATTATTAAGTCGAGATGAGCTTGCAGTGCTGGATGGCGGAAAATGTATCCTGCAACTGCGAGGTGTGCGGCCTTTCCTCTCGGACAAGTACGATCTGACCCAGCATCCGAACTACAAGCTGACTTCCGATTATGACCCCAAAAACAAGTTCGATATTGAAAAATATCTGAACCGCAAGGAAAAAATCCACCCCGGTGATGAGTTCATCGTGGTGGACGCTGATTCGCTCCCGTCTGCCTGATTTGGTAGACGGTTATTTTATCATCGGTCTGATAAGTACACCAGCAAATCACCTTTGCTGCGGCCATGCGGCATAAAATGATAGGATTTCAGGTGTGTACAAACGGCCAAAAACGCTTTATAATAAAGGAGAAAAGACTATGGAATTCTTCAACAGTGCTATCGAAGTTCTTCAGACTCTGGTTGTCGCTCTGGGTGCTGGCCTCGGCGTTTGGGGTGCCATCAACCTGCTGGAAGGTTATGGTAACGATAACCCCGGCAGCAAGAGTCAGGGCATGAAGCAGCTCATGGCTGGTGGCGGTGTCGCACTGGTCGGCATCACCCTCATCCCCCTGCTGAGCGGTCTGTTCGGCTAAGAGCAGCGGGCGGCGGCTGCCGCCCGGTACATATTATAATAAGGAAAGCCATAGTCACCATCTTTATACACAGAGGGTGAAGCAGATGAGCGAGATTTTACTGTATCACGGCAGGATATGAACAAGTCTGAAAACCCTGATGAATCCTCACTTTTCGGGAT
>CALDLZ010000159.1 GCA_937915335.1 uncultured Faecalibacterium sp. | reverse complement strand
CCGCCGCAACCTGCTGCTCTATCTGCTGGCCGCCCACAAGCCCACCTACGTCCACTCCCTCATGGTGGCCAACATCACCCGCTTCCTCGTGCGGCACTTGGTGGAGAAAGACCCCGCCGCACTGGTGGGGGCGCTGGGGTGCAAAACCGCCGCCGAAGTGCAGGAGCGCAGAGAAGACCTCTGCCTGGAAGCCTACGAAGCGGGCCTTTACCACGACGTGGGCAAGGGCGTCGTCACCATGTACATCGGCGTCAACTCCCGCCGCCTGCTGGGCGAAGAGTTCGCCTGCATCCAGCTCCACGCATCCTTTGGCTATCACCTGCTGTGCCGGGTGGGGCAGGAGACCCGGGCGCTGGGGGCGCTCTACCACCACTGCTACTACGACGGCTCCGGCGGCTACCCCAAAGGCCTGCCGCCCTGCCCGCCCCACTATAAGCCTCTGGTGGACGTGCTGACGGTGGCGGACTCGCTGGACGCGGCCACCGACAACGTGGGCCGCTGCTACACCGCTGCCAAGTCCGTAGAAGTCCTGCTGGGGGAGCTGCGGGCCCAGAGCGGCACCCGCTACGCCCCCGCCGTCGTCCACCTCTTTGACGACCCGGCTTTCTGCGCCGACTTCGAGCAAAAACTCTACGCCGTGCGCCAGAGCGTGTATCTGGACGTGTATCAGGATATTGGGTAACAAAAAAGCCATCTGCAACGGAGCAGATGGCTTTTCTTGTTACGCTTTGTTAGTTCTCGGAAGAAATATCCTGACCGAAATATTTTTCACTCAGCTCGGTGAGGGTGCCCTCGGCCCGCAGCTCGTCGATGGCGGCGTTGATGGCCTCCAGCAGGGTGGCCGTCTCCTCGCCCTTGCGCAGGGGGATGGCAACGTGAGAGGCTTCCTCCGTCAGCGCCACGATCTTGAAATCGGCGTCCGGGTGGACGTTGAGGTAATCGTAGAAGGAGACGTCGGCATTCAGGGTGGCGTCGATGCGGCCCGCTGTCAGCAGCTGGATGGTCTCCTCCAGGGTGTCGATGCCCTGCACGGTGGCGCCGTAGCTCTCGGCCAGCTCCATATAGGTGGAAGCCAGGCTGTTGGCAGTGGTCTTGCCCTTCAGATCCTCAAAGCTCTTGATCTCGTCGTTGTCCTTGCGAACGGCCAGAGCGGTGTGGATGTAGCCATAAGGAGTGGTGAAATCATAAGTCAGGGCACGCTCGTCAGTGACCTCGACACCGTTGCAGACTATATCAAAGCGGCCTGCGTCCAGACCGGCGAACAGGCTGTCCCAGTCGCTCTCGACGTACTCAGGCTCCACGCCCAGCTTTTCAGCAATGGCGCGGGAGACCTCGACATCATAGCCCACCAGGGTGTCGCTTTCGTCGTGGTAGCTCCAGGGCTGCCATGCGCCCTCCAGAGCCACGATCAGCTTGCCGTTGGCCTGAATGGTGGCCAGCTGGTCACCAGCAGAGGAACCGGCGGTAGAGGCCGCGCTGGCGCTTGCGGCGGTGGAGGAGCTGCTGTTGGAGCAGCCGGACAGGGTCAGCACGCCGGCGGCGGCCATGACGCTCATCATCGAAATAAAAGTTCTACGCTTCATAAGTAAGATCCTTTCAGTTGGTATGTTCAATTTTCCGCAGGAACTCTCTGGTGCGCTCCTCGCGGGGATCGGCAAAGAATTCGTGAGAGGGGGCCTGCTCCACCACCACGCCGTTCTCCATGAACACGGTCTTGGAGGAGACGTTGCGGGCAAAGCCCATCTCGTGGGTGACGACCAGCATGGTCATGCCCTCCTCGGCCAGCTGACGCATGACCGAGAGCACCTCGCCGGTCAGCTCCGGGTCAAGGGCGCTGGTGGGCTCGTCGAAGTAGATGATCTCCGGGTCAGTGGCAAGGGCGCGGGCAATGGCCACGCGCTGCTGCTGGCCGCCGGAAAGCTGGCGGGGGTAGTAATCGGCCCGGTCGGCCAGACCAACCTTTTCCAGCATCTTCCTGCCGATCTCGTCCGCCTGCTCTTTGGGAATCTTGCGGGCGACGATCAGACCCTCGGTCACATTCTGCAGGGCGGTCTTGTTCCGGAACAAATTGTAGTTCTGGAACACAAAAGCCGTCTTTTTGCGCAGCCGGGCGATGTCGGCCTTGGTGGTCTTGCCCAAGTCGAAGCTCTCGCCGTCGAAGATCAGGGTGCCGCTGTCGGCGGTCTCCAAAAAGTTTAGACAGCGCAGCAGGGTGGTCTTGCCGGAGCCGGAGGGGCCCAGAATGGCCACAACGTCGCCCTTTTCCACGCTCAGGTCCACGCCGTTCAGGACATGCAGCTCGCTGACCACCTTGCGGGCATTGCCGCGCGGGAAGGGCCCGATGTGGAAACGGGGCTTATCGTCGTAAGTGTAAAATGTCTTGTGGATATCTTTGATCTCTAACATTGCCATACGTTCCACCCCCTTTCTTACTGGAAGCCGTGGGCGTTCAGCTGCCGCTCCACCAGCGCCTGCAGCTTGGTGATGATGGTGCAGAACAGCAGGTAGACCACGGCCACCTCACAGTAGATGGGCAGGAAAATATAGGTGCGTGCCGCCACGCGCTGGCCGGCCATGAACAGCTCCGCCACCGTGATATTGGATGCCAGAGAGGTATCCTTGATCATGCTGATGAGGGAGTTGGACAGGGAGGGAACGGCGGTGCGCAGAGCCTGCGGCAGAACGATGCGGCGCATGATCTGCCACCAGGTCATACCCACGCAGGAACCGGCTTCCAGCTGACCCTGCGGTACGCTTTCCAGCGCGCCGCGCATGGTCTCGGCGCAGTAGGCACCTTCGTTGAAGGCGAAGGCGATGATGGCAGCCGGGAAGGCATCCAGCATGATGCCCAGACTGGGCAGGCCGTAAAAGATGATGAACAGCTGTACCAGCAGCGGGGTGCCGCGGATGACCCAGATGTAGAACCGGGCGATCTGGCGCAGCACCGGCACATTGGCGTACTGCACCAGCGCGACAGCCACCGCGATGACCATGGCGAGGCTGAAGGAGATCAGGGTCAGGGGAATGGTCATGGTCAGGCCCGCCGTCAGGATGCGCGGCAGGGCTTCCCACAGCACGCTGACCGTGCGGTTTGCAAGAAGTGCTTCAAACATGTTTTCTCTTCCTTATTGACAAAAAACAGTGGAATAGCTATATGATACACCCTGAACCATGGTTTAAGTCAAGGGCATATCCTACAATTCCTACCAAAATACTATAACATGAAATGGGAACAAGTGCAATCCATTCGTGAAAATCCTTCACTATCGCCAAAACGGTGCAAAAACACAGGCTAACTTTGTGCAGTCTGGCAAAGAGTTGACGCACTGTGATGTTTCGTGTAAAATGGAATAAAAGAAGCCCCGCGCGGGATGTGCGGGGAACAGACCGGGCACTCTGGCTACCCGGTGTATACGGAGGACAAAGCACAATGAAACATAAAATTGGTATTCTTGGTGCGGGCACCTGGGGCATGGCTCTGGCACGGATGCTGACCGTAAGCGGCAACGATGTGACCGTCTGGTCGGCGCTGGAGCAGGAGATCGACAGCCTTTCCACAACCCGGGTCCACCCCAACCTGCCGGGCATGACCATTCCCGCTGAGATGCAGTTCACCAAGAGCATTGAGGAGGTCTGCACCGGCAGGGACATCCTGCTGTTCGCGGTGCCGTCGGTGTTCGTGCGCTCCACCGCCGCCAAGGCCCGGCCCTTTGTGCCGGACGGTCAGATCATTGTGGACGTTGCCAAGGGCATTGAGAAGGATACCCTGTACACCATGACCGAGATCTTGGCCGACGAGCTGGGCAAGGAGGGCGGCCCCAAGGATGTGCGCCTGGTGGCCCTGAGCGGCCCCACCCACGCCGAGGAGGTGGCCGTCGATCTGCCCACCACCATCGTCTCGGCCAGCAGGGATATGGAAGCGGCAAAGTATGTGCAGAAGGTATTCTCCAACAACGTTATGCGCGTCTACACCAACGACGATATCAAGGGTGTGGAGCTCAGCGGTGCCATGAAGAATGTTATCGCCCTGGGTGTGGGCATCTCCACCGGTCTGGGCTATGGTGACAACGCCCGCGCCGCACTTATCACCCGCGGCATTGCCGAGATCGCCCGGCTGGGCGTGGCCATGGGATGTAACGTTCATACCTTTGCGGGTCTGGCTGGCATCGGCGATCTGATCGTCACCGCCACCAGTATGCACAGCCGCAACAACCGGGCCGGTATCCTGATCGGCAAGGGCGAGCCCCCGGAGCAGGCGGTGAAGGAAGTGGGCATGGTGGTCGAGGGTATGAACGCCCTGCCCGCCGCCCTGGAACTGGCCGCCAAGTATCAGGTGGAAATGCCGATCGTCCAGACGGTAAACGCCATCGTCAACAAGGGGATGAGCGCCGCCGAGGCTGTCCGCAGTCTGATGGATCGCGACCCCAAGAATGAGCTGCCGCAGGGCTACGAAAAGTAATATTGTTTTTTTATAGAGAGGGACGACCCTCTCCGTCATTGCTTCGCAATGCCACCTCTCCCAAAGGGAGAGGTTTGATGCTATACTTTATGGCGTCAAAAAAGCTCCCCCTTTCGAGGGGAGCTGGTATGCGTCAGCGTGACGGAGAAGGTTGTTCTTTTTTATTGCGCAGCCTTGATGGCCTTGACGATCTTGTCGGCAATGTACTTGTGGCCGGAGACAGTGGGGTGGCCATCCAGCTCGGTCTGAGCGAAGGGAATGGCAACGTAGGTAGCACCGTAGACCTCGGCCAGCTGCTTCTCGTAGCTGTTCAGCTTATTGAAGTAGTTGCTCCAGCTGGGCAGCAGGGGAACGGGGTTGGTGGCACCGATGATCAGGATCTGAGCGTCGGGGTTCAACTCCTTGACGGTCTCCACGATCTGGCGCAGATTGCTGGTGCTCTCGGGGTAGGCATCCTCACAGATCTTGCTCATGCCGGAGAAGAACAGGTTCCAGATGGCATCCTTCTCGCTGCGGGTCAGGTCGAGCTTCTTCAGGCTCTCGTTCAGAGCGTCCTCAGCTTCCTGGTTGCCGCCGCGCAGGTTGCCGCTCAGCACGATGGAAGCCAGATCCTCGCTCTTCCAGTCGGTAGCCTCGCCAAAGGCGACCACGGTGGGCACAAAGGCATCGTTGGAGCCCAGCTGGATGGAGATCACGTCAGCACTCTTGATGTAATCGATGAACTCGGGGTAGTTGTACTGACAGCCGGACAGCATGTTCATCTCGGCCATGGAGCCGGTCTTGACCATCTCGACCATATCCTTGCTCATGGCACCGGGCAGGCCCAGGTTGATGGCGTGGTCGGTATCCAGGTTCAGGCTCTTGGCTACCTGGCCCACATAGCAGGTCTCAGGGTAGCCCTTGAAATTGGAGGAGACATCCACGCCCATCAGGTTGTGGGAGTACTGAACGTTCATCAGGCCGATGCCGGAGCAGATGCTGTCGCCCAGGGCGACGTAGGTGATGGAATTGGGCTCCTCTTCGGTCTCGTCAGAGGAAGAGAAAAAGCAGTTCTCCTCCTCCGTGGTGGTCTCCTCGTGAGCGGCGGCAAAGGCCGGGACGCTCAGGGCAGAGAACAGCATGACGGCAGAAAGTGCCAGTCCAATGAGTTTCTTCTTCATGGTGTACCAGTGATTCCTTTCCGATTTGTAATATTTTACTTAATAATCGCGAGAAGTGATCTCTTCTTCCAACTTGCGATAATCAAATTTGGCAGCCAGCGTCAGGGGCATTTCGGGGATGACCTTGTAGCCCACAGGCTGGACATACTCAGGCAGCTCCTCGGCGCAGAGCTGGCGCAGCTCCCGGATGATCTGCCTGCGTTTGGAGGGAATGTCAGCATTCGGCTCCAGCACCAGGTAGACGAAGGGCAGCCGGCCCTGCACATGATCCTTGTCGGTGCAGCCCACCACCGAGCACTGGTGCACGGCGGGGTGCTGGCTGACCACGTTCTCGATCATGGAGGGGAATACCTTGAAGCCATCGTGCCGGATGATGAGACGCTTGATGCGGCTGTCCAGATAAACAAAGCCGTCCTCGTCCAGATAGCCGATGTCGCCGGTATGCACCCAGACCCGGCCATCGGGGTGGGTGCGGAGGATGGCGGCGGTCTCGGCGGGCTTGTTGTAGTAGCCTTTCATGGTGCCGGGACCGGAGATGCAGAGCTCGCCGCGCTGGCCGATGGGCAGCTCCTTGTCAGTGCCCGGCTCGAACACGGACACCAGCGTGTTGGCCAGCGGGATGCCCACACTGCCGGGCTTGTTGGTTTTGCCGGCAGCGGCAGTGGCGGCCGAGGAGACCTCGGTCATGCCGTAGCCTTTGGCCATGGGGGACTCCACGTTGTGGCTGG
>CALDLZ010000158.1 GCA_937915335.1 uncultured Faecalibacterium sp. | reverse complement strand
ATCAAAATCTCATATCGTTCTGCCGCCTGTTCTTCCACGTCTGCCAAAACAGCATCCAGTTTTCCACTCAGCAGTAAGCTCTGATAATAGGCTGGTTTTCGCAGTTTCAGGTATGCCTTGTGCAGCATCCCCCAGCGGCCAATCGGACGAGTCCGTGGCAGTTTCAAGGCTGGCAGGTAATAATCGCCAACCAAAACATATTCCATCCCTGTCCGGGCATCGTAGATTTTCTCTTTCATTGCTTTGTTCTCCTTTTTCATCACAATAAAAATTCTGTATAAGTGATTTTCCTGCGGTCCACTTCAATTTTCTTTACACACTGCTGCAGATTGTCTGCCGTCAAAAGGACTTCTGTGCTGCCTGTGATCTGCTTTTTCCGTCGCAATTCTTCTTGAACAACGGCCAGTTCTTTCCCTTTTTCAGCTTTCGTCTGTTTCAGCGTTGTGATTTCATTTTCCAAACCCTGCTTCAGTTCCAGAAATTTTTCTTTTGAAAGTTCTCCCAGGACATATTGCTCATAGCCGCTGCGCTTCTGTGATTCCAGCCGAGCGATGTTGCCCGTCATCTGTTCCATTTCACGGTTCAATGCCGTTTTCTTCGTTTCAAGGTTGTTTTTTCCTAAATTTTTCTGTATCCGCTTTTTCAAATTCTTATGTTCTTCTAACCGCTGGTGCAGTTCCTTATTGATGCCGTTCCAGAGGTCTTTCTCTGAAATGGAAACATGGCTGAATTTACAGTAAAAATACAGCGAACCATCCTTTTGCCAATGACAAAACAGCTTTTCTCCGCACTCCTTGCAAAATATTCTGCTTTTGAAAATGTTCGGATTGCTCTCTCTGCGCTGTCTGCACCACTTTTTCCGCTCTTCCCTGACTGCTTTCTCGGCTTCCCTCAACGCGGAAACTTCATCAAACAGTTCCCAACTGATAATCGCCGGATGGTTGTCCGGCACCATACGCCAGTCTTCCCGTGGATTTTCTCCAGTCTTCCGATACGTTTCATCATAAGTGATGCGATTGTAGACCAGTGTTCCTGTGTAGATTGGATTTTCCAGAACCTTTGTCACGAAAGCAGTCTGCCATGCAGGGTCCTTTACCCGTGATGTATTTTTCAGATAACCCAACTGACAACGGCGTGTAAAAGGCGTTGGAATTCCCT
>CALDLZ010000157.1 GCA_937915335.1 uncultured Faecalibacterium sp. | reverse complement strand
CTTTTCGGTGCAGACCAGCTCCGTCTTGCGGCGGTCACCCGCCACCGGGCGGCGTTCCAAGTAGCCTTCCTGCACCAGCTTATCCACATTCACCGAGACGAGATTTGCCTTGATGTGGCGCACCTCCACGATATCGCGGGCAGTCTTGTAGTTGGGATTGTTTGCCAGAAACATCAGGATATCGAACGCCGTTTGCGGCAGGTGCAGCTTCTGGCACAGCGGCTTGCAGACCGCGCTGTACGCAAGATTCGTCCGGTTGGCAAATTCAATGCTGGGGTTCAGTTCCCGCATTTCGCAGCCCCTTTCTTTCGTTTTTGAATTGTTCAATTTTGAAGCATTTTAGCATAGAAAGTGTAGGTTGTCAAGAGGAGAGAAAGAAAAATCCCGTACCATGAAAATTTCACGGTACGGGATTTTGATTTGTTTCCGGCAGGCCTTACAGCACTGCCACGGCGATGAGCCGCACGACAAAAGCGGCAAGCCATGCCACGACGCACTGGTTAATGACCATCAGTGCTGCCCAGCGGCCTCCCATCTCCCGCTTGACAGAAGCCACAGCGGCGATGCAGGGTGTGTAAAGCAGGCAAAATACCAGCAGCGGAGCCGCGGAAGCCGGGGACAGGGCCGCCCCAAGCGCGGTAGACGAACCATAGAGAATGGTCAGGGTGGAAACAACGCTCTCCTTTGCCAGAAAGCCGGTAATAAGAGCAGTAGACACCTGCCAGCTGCCAAAGCCCAGCGGGGCAAACAGCGGGGCCACACCACTGGCGATCCAGGCCAGAATGCTGTTCTGCGGGTCAGCGGTCAGACTGATCTGGAAATCAAAGTTCTGCAGGAACCAGATGATAATGGTTGCCGTGAAGATCACTGTAAAGGCACGCTCAAGGAAATCCCGGGCTTTTTCCCAGAGCAGCTGGGCAACATTTTTCAGGCCGGGCAGGCGGTAGTTGGGCAGTTCCATGACAAAAGGCACTGCTTCACCTTTGAAAAGGGTTCCCTTGAGCAGAAAGGCCATTCCAACGCCCACAAGAATCCCCAGAAAATACAATCCCACCATGACGAGCGCGGCATGTTCCGGAAAAAATGTGACCGCAAACAGGCTGTAAATCGGAAGCTTTGCCGAACAGCTCATAAACGGGGTGAGCAGAATGGTCATTTTTCGATCCCGCTCCGAGGGCAGTGTACGGCTCGCCATCACACCGGGAACCGTACAGCCAAAGCCGATAAGCATGGGCACGATACTGCGCCCGGAAAGACCGATCCGGCGCAGCAGCTTATCCATCACAAAGGCCACACGGGCCATATAACCGGTATCCTCCAGCAGGGAGAGGAAGAAGAAGAGTGTAACGATGATGGGCAGGAAGCTCAACACGCTGCCTACACCGGTAAAAATTCCATCGATCACCAGCGAGTGCACCGCTTCGTTGACATTCCAGGCTGTCAGGGCATGATCCACGAGGACGGTCAGTTTTTCAATTCCAGCTTCCAGCAGGTTTTGCAGTCCCGCGCCAATGACCCCGAAGGTCAGATAGAACACCAATGCCATAATGCCCACAAAGGCAGGGATAGCAGTATACTTGCCGGTAAGGAACCGATCGATCTTTGCGCTTCGCAGCTGCTCTTTGCTCTGGTGCGGCTTGACCACGGTCTGATTCACCAGCTGATGAATAAAGTGGAACCGCATATCCGCAATGGCGGCCGCGCGATCCAATCCGCGCTCCTGTTCCATCTGCCGGATGATGTGCTCGATCATCTCTTTTTCGTTTTGATCCAGTTTCAGGGCTTCCTCAATGCGGGGGTCTCCCTCCACCAGCTTGGTCGCCGCAAACCGGACAGGGATCCCCGCTGCCTTGGCATGATCCTCGATGAGATGGATAATGCCGTGGATGCAGCGGTGGACCGCACCGCCATGGTCCTCCTCGCCGCAGAAATCCATCCGGCCCGGGCGCTCCCGATACTTTGCCACATGGATGGCATGATCCACCAGCTCATCCACGCCCTCATTCTTTGCGGCAGAAATGGGAACCACAGGGATCCCCAGCATCGCTTCCATTTCATTGATATTGATGGTGCCGCCGTTGCCGCGCACTTCATCCATCATGTTCAACGCCAGCACCATGGGCGTATCCAGCTCCATAAGCTGCATAGTCAGATAAAGATTCCGCTCAATATTGGTCGCGTCCACAATATTGATGATACCCGCCGGTTTTTCATCAATGATAAACTGCCGGGTAACGATCTCCTCACTGGAGTAGGGGGACATCGAGTAGATGCCGGGCAGGTCAGTGACCTCGGTATCCGGGTGCTCCCGGATGGCACCGCTCTTTCGATCCACCGTCACACCAGGGAAGTTTCCCACATGCTGGTTGGAGCCGGTGAGCTGGTTGAACAGGGTCGTTTTGCCGCAGTTCTGATTTCCGGCCAGCGCAAAAGTCAGGATCGTCCCCTCTGGCAGCGGATGTTCTCCCTTCTTGGTATGATAACGACCGCCTTCACCCAGACCCGGGTGCTCCACCATCCGGTTGTTCTTCCGTACCGGGGCCGCTGCAGGTGCCTCCGCCGGAGTGATCTCGATTCGGGCGGCATCCTCCAACCGGAGTGTCAGTTCATAACCATGGATCTGCAGCTCCATAGGATCTCCCATGGGTGCAAATTTCACGAGCGTGACCTTCTCCCCGGGGATCAGACCCATATCCAGAAAATGCTGGCGGAGCTCTCCCGTTCCGCCCACTGTATCGATCACGGCGCTTTCGCCGATTTTCAGTTCTTTTAACGTCATGGCAGATGCCTTTCTTTCCGCAAATGTTAGTATCTGTGAACAGTCTTAATATATGCTAACTTAAAGGCATTGTCAAGGCAGGAAGCGGCAAAATTTCTTGCCTGTTCCCGCTGTTTTTTGTGAAATTCCGCCTTCCTGTTTTTCCACGGTTTCCGACAAAAGCAAAACGCGCCTTTGAATTTCACGTTCAAAGGCGCGTTTGTGAAAGAACTTCGTTTACTTTACGGTGCGGTAGCCATCGGGATTATTTTTCTGCCAGTTCCAGCTGTCGGCGCACATCTCCTCAATGCCGTACTCAGCC
>CALDLZ010000156.1 GCA_937915335.1 uncultured Faecalibacterium sp. | reverse complement strand
AAAAGGCACGGCAGGTGAGCCTGACACAGCACAGCGGGCTTGCCGGGCAGCAATCCTCCGGTTCCAGGCAGAGCAGCTTCCGCTCCGCCCCGGGCCAGCCGCCCTCAAAGTGATAGTCCGTTTCGGGCACATCCACGCGGTTCAGGGCCGCAACAGCGAGATCCTGTTCCCGATCGCTCAAAAAGCCGGAGTAACGGGCAATGCCGCGTCCCTCGGCCGCGCGGGCCAGATCCTCGATGTGCCGCATCAGGAAGCGCTCTTCATCGGTGCGGGCGGGCACAAAGCCCCGCGCTGCCTTGGGAGCAGGATCAATAGAACGCGCCATTGTTCTCCAGCTCGTCCAGCAGGTCGCCCATGATATCCACATTGTACGGGGTAATGATAAAGGTGCTGTTGGCGACGCGCTTGATCTGGCCGTTGTTGGCGTAAGCCACACCGGACAGGAAATCCACCAGACGGCGGGAAACTTCCTTGTTGGTGGACTCGAGGTTCAGCACAACGGTGCGCTTGTTGTTCAGATGGTCTGCAATGGTGCTGGCATCCTCAAAGCGCTCGGGCTTGACCAGAACGACCTTGAGCTGGGTGGTTGCGTGGATGTTGACCACCTTGTTCTTCTTCTGTGCGCCCTCCACAGGCTCTTCCTCTGCATCGTCCATACCGACACCGAGGCCGCTGTTGTTGTTCACCATCTGGGGGCCGTCGTCGATGTACTGATCGTCGTAATCGTCCTCACCGCCGAAAAGGCCCTTTTTGAGACTATCCACGAAAGACATAGTATCTGCTCCTTTCATTCGGGCAGCCGCAGCTGCCTGGCGCCTTTTGCAAAAAGAGTGCAAATAGCTTTTACTATTATCGGATTTTTTACTGCAGATGTCAATAACTACAAAAGTTTTCCATCATACAAATTTTGCCCGGAGACGATCACCTCGTCATAAAGCCGAACCTGACTGACCGAACCGGCGGTCCCGCTGGGCAAAACGATGAGATAATCCCCGTCCGTGATCTGCGGGTGGGCATCGTCCACAGGGTCAATGCGGCAGAACCGGGCCAGATTGCCGTATTTGACGTAAACGCCGGGGATGTAGTTCTCACCCTGGCCCTCAGCCTCGGAGCCATCCTCCTTGAGGTAATGCACCGCGGAGGCGGGCACCCGCAGGCCGGTGTTGCGGCCCACGATGATCTGGGCATCGGCGCAGTTCAGCCGGAGCACGTCGCCGTTGATGATCTCGCAGGAGATGACAAAGCGCGCGATTCCATTTTCCTCGTCAATGTTCACTTCGCTGACTTTTGCCTTGAGGGGCGTTTCCACTTCGCCGGGGAAGCGGATCTCCACGCTCTTGGTCAGGGGCTTGCCATCCTTGCCCAGCAGCTTTTCCGCCTGCTTGGCCGAGCACACCCCGGCATAGTACCAGGTAAAGCCCGAAACAATCTTACCCGCACAGCCGTCCAATGCGATCTCCGGGGAGGATTCGACATAGGCCTTCAGGTCAGCGGCATCCAGCGCAAGGATATCGTCGGAACCGGCGTTCAGCCGCCCCGAGCTGGAGCTGCGGATAAAGTAGCCCGTCTGCGGGGCCGTGATCTGGGAAGGATTGCCCAGCTGCGCCTGCACCGTGGATGCCTGCTGAGTCAGGGCCGTGATCTGATCGGAGAAGCTGGCCACCTCGCCGGTGATGATCCAGAGCTTATTCTGAGCCAGGATGTAGTCTTCCTTCTCCGCGTCGGTATCCTCGTAGTCCCCCGTGTCCAGCGACTCCATCAGGTCGTACAGGGCGGCGGAGCGGTTCTTGCGCAGGGATTCCAGCTGCACTGAGGTAGTGTTCTGGGAGCGTTGCAGCAGGTCGATCTGATCATTGATCTGGGTCAGCTGCTGGCGCAGGGTGGCCTGGGTGGCATCGCTGTACACCTCCGCCACCGCCGTGCCCGCCGAGACACGCTCGCCGTCGGCCACAAGGTAACCCAGCGTGCCGCTGCCCGCGACATAGCTTTCATCAAACAGGAGCACGCCCTCGGCATCCACGGTGTCCTCCACCGTGGCCAGCAGGGCAGTCTCGTAGGTATTGGGCGGGAACAGCACCTGCATTGCCTGATAGCCCACATACAGCGCCGCCAGCAGCAAAAACACGATGACGACAGCGGCCAGCGTTTTCAGTGCGCCAGACACGCCCCC
The DNA here is from genome assembly GCA_937915335.1 of uncultured Faecalibacterium sp. Classification (GTDB taxonomy): domain Bacteria; phylum Bacillota; class Clostridia; order Oscillospirales; family Ruminococcaceae; genus Faecalibacterium. The sequence goes on along the minus strand of CALDLZ010000156.1, from coordinate 1,643 downwards.
ATGGTTTTCTTCCTGCATATCGCTCATCCTTTCGCTAAAAATTCACTTGTCAGGTGTGCGGCCCGCTCCCGGACATCCGGGGCCGAGGCATCCAGCCAGCAGACCCCCTCCATGTGGCGGAACCAGGTCAGCTGGCGCTTGGCATAGTTGCGGGAAGCCTGTTTCAGCTTCTCCACACAGGGCGCAAGCTCACTCTCCCCCGCAAAATACGGGAAGAACTCTTTATAGCCAATGGCCTGCGCCGCCGTCTTATAGGTATCCCTGTGCTCCCATACAAGCGCTGCCTCGTCCAGCAGGCCCTGTTCCATCATCTGATCCACCCGCTGGTCGATGCGGCGGTAGAGCCGGGCCCGCTCCGGGAAATCCAGTCCCAGGATCAGGGAGCGGTAGGGCTTTTCCGGCGGCAGGGAATCCGCCTTCTGCTCACTGAGCTTTTTGCCGGTGGCACGGTAGTGTTCCAGCGCCCGCAATACCCGGACGTGATTGTTCGGGTGGATGGCCGCCGCCGCTTCGGGGTCCACAGCCTGCAGCTCCGCATACATGGCTTCCGGGCCTTTTTCCGCCAACTCGGCGGCCAGCTGTTCCCGCAGGCCCTCCGGCGTTTTCTCAGCAGTGAAGCGCACCCCATAGAAGAAGCTCTGGACATAGAGCCCGGTGCCGCCCACAAGGACGGGCAGGTGTCCCCTACCAGAGATCTCACGCTCCAGCGTTCCGGCCAGCGTGGTGAAATCCGCCACACTGAACGGCTGGTCAGGCCGTAAGATATCCACCCCGTGGTGCGGGATGCCGTGGGCCTCCTCGGGTGTTACCTTGGCGGTACCCACATCGAGCCCTTTATAAATCTGCATGGAATCGGCACTGATGATCTCGCCGCCAAACTGTTCCGCCAGTGCAACGCCCAGCGAGGTCTTGCCCGAAGCAGTGGGGCCGACCACAGCCAGCACCAAATGCTTTTTGTTACACGATCCGTCCAAACTGCTTTTCCAGCTCCTTCCGGGTCAATTTCAGGACACAGGGCCGGCCATGGGGGCAGAAGGGCGGCACCTCGCCCGAGAGAATTTTCTCAGCCAGCGCCATCAGCTCCTGCGGCGAAGTCCGGTCGCCCGCCTTGATGGCCGCACGGCAGGAGATGGAGTGGAGCACCCACTCGGTCTTTTCGCTCAGGGCATCGCGGCTGCCCTTGGAAAGCTTATCGGCCAGCTCCACCAGCAGATCCTCGGCACTGCTCTGCTCCACATCAGCAGGCACCGAGCGCAGGAACACGCTGTTGCCGCCGAAGTCATCGATTTCCAAGCCAGCGCTTTCCAGCAGCTCAAGGTTGGAGAGCAGGGCCGTCTTTTCCTCTGCCGAAAGCTCCACCACCAGCGGCTCAAGCAGCAGCTGGGCCGGAACATCGCCGTAGTTCGCCGCCAGCTGCTCGAAAAGCTGACGCTCATGGGCGGCATGCTTATCAATGATGCAGATCTCTTCCCCGCGCTCGGCCAGGATGTAGGTCTTGAAGAGTTCTCCCACATAGCGCAGGGGCTCGGGGCCGTCCTGCACATCAAAGCCCATCTGCTCCGGGGTACCGGCCACAGCAGGAGCATCCAGCGGAGCCGGTGCCACCTCCTCTCTGGGGGCAGGGTTCCATGCCGCCATGTGAA
>CALDLZ010000155.1 GCA_937915335.1 uncultured Faecalibacterium sp. | reverse complement strand
TCATAAGTTGCCACCTTCGGGCTGGGAATGACACAGCGATCCTCGCCCTCATAGGGAGCCTCCACGCCGCCGTTGAAGAAGAAGGTGACATGAGCGTACTTCTCCGTCTCGGCGATGCGCAGCTGGGTCTTGCCGTTCTCGGACAGGTACTGGCCCAGAACGTTCTTCAGCTCCACGGGAGGATAAGCCACCTCGCAGTTGGGCATGGTGGCATCATACTCGGCCATGCAGACATAGTTGACCTGCTTGCGGCCGCCGCGGCGCTCAAAGCCCTTGAAGTCATCATCACAGAAGATGCGGGTCATCTGACGGGCACGGTCAGGGCGGAAGTTCATAAAGATAACGGTATCACCATCCTGCACGCGGCCGCCCTCACAGGTGACACAGGGCAGAACGAACTCGTCGGTCTTATCCGCGGCATAGGAAGCTTCAATGGCCTCCTGTGCATTGGCGGCGTGGTTTCCCTCGCCATAGACGAAAGCGGCGTAGGCCTTCTCCTCGCGATCCCAGTTGTTATCACGGTCCATTGCGTAGTAACGGCCGGAGACGCTGGCGATCTTGCCGATGCCCAGCTCGTCCAGCTTGGCCTGCAGGTCAGCCAGGAAGCCCTTACCGGCGTGGGGGTCGGTATCACGGCCATCGGTGATGCAGTGCAGATAGACTTCCTTGGCACCCAGGTGCTTTGCCATATCCAGCACACCGAACCAGTGGTCAGCGTGGCTGTGAACGCCGCCGGTGCCCACCAGACCCATCAGATGGATGGCTTTACCAGCATCGATCGCGGCTTTCATATTCTTGACCAGCACAGGGTTTTTGAGCATCTCACCATCCCGGATAGACTTGGTGATGAGGGTCAGCTGCTGGTAAACGATACGGCCAGCGCCCATATTGGTGTGACCGACCTCGGAGTTGCCCATCTGACCTTCTGGCAGGCCGACAGCCATACCGGAAGCCTCAATGGTGGTCATGGGGTATTTTGCCATCAGTGCATCCAGATGGGGGGTCTTGGCTGCGACCACAGCGTTACCGTAGGTCTCGTTGGGGGTCCAGCCGAAGCCGTCCATAATGCACAGAAGTACAGGTTTCTTGGACATAAAATTGAATCTCCTTTGATTTTGGAAAACAATATCAAATAAAAAACAAGAGGCAGTGTTCAAAATGTGCCCGATAGAGCGCATCTCCCGCAACTACCCCTCATCCGGCACTTCGTGCCACCTTCCCCAATGGGGAAGGCTTATTTTACAAAATTATTAGCCTTTGGAAGCGGCGTTGACGATCACAGCAAAGTCGGAGGCCTTCAGAGAAGCACCGCCGATCAGGCCGCCGTCCACATCCTTCTTGCTCAGCAGCTCCTCGCAATTCTTGGCGTTCATGCTGCCGCCGTACTGGACGGTGGTAGCCTCGGCCACAGCCTCGCCGTACACCTCGCCAATGACCTTGCGGATCTGAGCGCAGACCTCCTCGGCCTGGTCAGCGGTGGCAGTCTTTCCGGTGCCGATGGCCCAGATGGGCTCGTAGGCGATGACCACGTTTGCCATCTGCTCGGCGGTCACGTCACGCAGGGCGATCTTGGTCTGCATCCGAACCAGCTCCTCGGTCACGCCCTCTTCGCGCTGCTGCAGGCTCTCGCCCACGCAGATGATGACCTTCAGGCCTGCGTTCAAAGCAGCCAGAGCGCGCTTGTTCACAGTCTGGTCGGTCTCTGCGAAGTACTGGCGGCGCTCGGAGTGGCCGACGATGACGTACTCCACGCCCAGATCGACCAGCATATCGGCACTGATCTCACCGGTGAACGCGCCGGACTTCTCAAAGTGGACGTTCTCAGCACCCACATGAATATTGGTACCCTTGGTCTTTTCCACAGCGGTGACCAGATCGGTGTACGGGGTGCAGATGACGACCTCACAGGAAGCATCCTTGACGACGGGGATCAGCTCGTCCACCAGCTTGGCTGCCTCGGCAGCGGTCTTGTTCATCTTCCAGTTGCCTGCAATGATTGCCTTACGCTTTGCCTTATCCATTGTGTCTATCTCCTTATCTACCATCTATTTTCTGTACAGCGTATTTCCTGCACAACGCCATACAAATAAAAAGTGCGGCGGCGTATATGCCGCCGCACCTCAGTGATGCTGGTTCAAATGCTTATGCGTTCTGGATCACAGCGATACCGGGCAGTTCCTTGCCCTCCAGATACTCCAGAGAAGCGCCGCCGCCGGTAGAGATGTGGGTCATCTTATCACCCAGGCCCATCTGCTGGACAGCTGCTGCGCTGTCGCCGCCGCCGATCACGGTGGTAGCATCACTCTCAGCCATAGCCTTGGCAACAGCCAGAGTACCGGCTGCCAGGGTGGGGTTCTCGAACACGCCCATGGGGCCGTTCCAGACCACGGTCTTGGAAGCCTTGACAGCCTCAGCAAAGATCTTCATGGTCTCGGGGCCGATATCGCAGCCCTCCATGTCAGCCGGGATAGCGGTGACAGGAACAATGGTGGTCTCGACGGGAGCGTCGATGGGATCGGGGAAGTCCTTGACGCAGGCTGCATCGACGGGCAGCAGCAGCTTGACACCCTTCTCCTGAGCCTTAGCCATCATTTCCTTGCAGTAATCCAGCTTGGTGTCATCGCACAGGCTCTTACCGACCTCATAGCCCTGAGCCTTGATGAAGGTGTAAGCCATGCCGCCGCCGATGATCAGGGTATCGACCTTCTCCAGCAGG
>CALDLZ010000154.1 GCA_937915335.1 uncultured Faecalibacterium sp. | reverse complement strand
GGGCCTTGTCAATGGCCTGCGCATTTATCTGATGTACACCTTCCTCTTCCCCGGTCAGTACGCCAATGTTATGGGCTATGCTGTTGTCGTCAGTGTGTCCCTGTTCTTCAGCGTCATCCTGGCTAAGCTGGTGGGCGGTATGCTGCCCTTGGCCGCCAAGAAGCTGGGCGCTGACCCTGCGATCATGGCTACCCCCTTCATCACCACCATCGTGGATGCCTGCAGCTTGATCCTGTACTTCCAGATCGCACAGCTGGTGTTCCGGAATATGATGTAACTGATATAGAAAAGCGCTCGCAGTCGAAATGCAGGGGGCTCATAAAACAGTATTTTGACCTGATAACAAGAAAACCAGAACCGTTGGCTGAATCAGCTTTATGGTTCTGGTTTTTTGCTATTCGGAAGAGCAAGAATCGTCCCGTGACCCCAAACCCTGCTGGGAACGAGTACGGTAAACTGGAAGTTATCGTTCCTGTATTTCCTTGCCGCTGAGGTGCTCCACTTCTATTTCAAAAATTTGCACAGCTTTTCCTGCATGGGCGATTTCCTCATCAACCAACTGTTCACTCGGATAGTATTTCATTGCGAATTGTTTCAATCGTTTGACTGCTTCCGGGTCTGCTTTCATCAGGTGACATCTGCCGAACACCACAACACTCTGCACAAACGGTGCCCAATCTTCTTCTTTGATGGTTTCATTTCCATACACCGTGAAACACACTTTGTCACAGGCGCGCAGCGCATCTACTTTATGGCCTACACGCGCTCCATGAAAATAAATCTTCTTCGCATTGTCATCGTAGATATAGTTGATGGGAATTGCATAGGGATATCCGTCATCCCCATTTACGGCAAGAACGCCGCGGCGGCTGGACTGTAAAAGGGCAATTGCCATGTCGGCACTGATTTCATTTTTCTTTTTACGAATGGTTCTGAACATAATATTGTTTTCCTCTTACTCTGATACAAATTCCGATTTATTAAGCCGAGTATACCATACTCTCCAATGAAAGAACAACCCGATATGCAAAAAGCCCCATGCCAACACCTTTGCGGTGCAGACATGGGACTTGATGCTTCCTCTTTTGTTGAAAACTGGAGTTTTCCATCGATTTTCAACACGCCGCTTTTGGTGGGACTCTATTGTGGAAAACTGTATCTCTCTTCATTCCAACCGGGAGAGTTTCGGACGGCATAATTTGCAGGTACTGTAAAAAGTAAATTTTGTGATTCGACTTTCTTTCAGAAAAAAGGCGCGAAGCCTGTTTTTGCCTCCTGATTTCGGCAGAAATTGCAGGCCGCAATACCTGATGTATAAACCGACCTTCTAAAAAATGTGGAAAACTCAGTGGAAAAAGTGGAAAACATCGTGGGAAAACCGGCGATTTTTTCACATTTTTCGTGGAAAACCCGGTGGAAAAAGTGGATAAGTCCATCTTGAGGCACCAAAAATGGATACAACCTGCTGTTTTAGCACTCGAAATGGCAGACAGCCAACGTGGTTTATTCACATCCTTCGCCTTGAATGGCCACCCTAACCATGATACAATGAAATAGAACAACAGCCCCGGTCTGCGGGGCAAAAATCTTACGAATAACGGAGGCCTCTGCCCATGAACTGGATCACCAAACTGGAACGGAA
>CALDLZ010000153.1 GCA_937915335.1 uncultured Faecalibacterium sp. | reverse complement strand
CAGAGCCAGAGCGGCATCTTGGTGGCCAGATAAAAGCTCTCCCGGGGCCACTTGGCGATGACCTTGCCCACAAAAGGCTCGCTCTCGCCGCCGTGGTAGGGATAGGCAGTATCAAAGTAATTCACACCCGCGTCCCGTGCCGCGTTGAGCAGGGCTTCCGCCCGGGGCTCGTCGATTTTCCCCTCCGGCGTGGTGGGAAAACGCATACAGCCATACCCCAGCAAAGAGGTGCAGATGTGCTCACCCGCGCCATTTTTCCGCTTCCATTCTCTCCGTTCCATAGCTCCTCCTTATTGTACTTGACCCGAAGTTATGCTATAATAAATGATATTTGTATCATAGTCAATTTTTAGCGCTTTGTCAAGCAAAACAAGGAGTACCATGGAACCTTTTAAGACCCCTTTGAAGATCAGGGATATCCCCCTGCCCCACCGGGCAGTGTTCGGCCCCATGGCGGGCTTTACCGATGCCCCGGCCCGGCGGCTGATGGCCCAGCACGGGGCGGGCTTTACTGTCAGCGAGATGGTGTCCAGCCGGGCGCTGATGTATGGCGACCATAAGACCGTCGGCCTGCTCAAGGCTGAGCCCAACGGGGCTCCCTACGGCGTGCAGATCTTTGGTGAGGTGCCCGAGATCATGGGTCAGGCCGCTGCCGCCATCGAGCAGTACCGCTTCGATTTTCTCGACATTAACATGGGCTGTCCTGCCCCCAAGATCGTCTCGGGCGGGGCGGGCAGCAAACTGATGCTGGATCCCGACCGCTGCGGCCGCATCGTGGAAGAGGTGGTAAAGAACACCTCCCGCCCCGTCACCGTGAAGATGCGCAAGGGCTGGGATGCCGACCACGTTACCGCCGTGGAATGCGCCAAGGCCTGCGAGCAGGCGGGGGCCGTGCTTATCGCCGTCCATGCCCGCACCCGGGAGCAGATGTACACCCCGGGCATCGACCCGACCATCATCGCGGCGGTGAAGGACGCCGTCCATGTCCCCGTGCTGGGCAACGGCGATATCCGCTCCGCCGAGGATGCCGTGCGGATGGTGGAACAGACCGGCTGCGACGGCGTGATGATTGCCCGGGCGGCCCTGGGTGACCCCTGGCTCTTCGAGCGGGTGAACGCCGCGCTGGAGGGCCTGCCCTCTCCCAAAGAACCCAACCTGCAGGCCCGGATGAACGCCCTGCGCCGCCAGGTGGAGGAGATGGTGGAGCAGAAGGGCGAGTTCGTCGCCATGCCCCAGGCCCGGGCCCAGACCATGCACTACATGAAGGGCCTGAAGGGGGCCGCCAGTCTGCGGCGCTACTGCTGCGAACTGAGTCACCTCTCCGACCTGGACACCCTCATTGACGCGGTGTTCGAGCAGCAGCGCAAAGCCGTGCAGGACCCCGACGACACCCGTGAGGTGCCGTTCCCCTGAGTGGGAAATTTCCGATATTGAAAAGAGGATTTGCAGATGACCGCATTTCATTCTTCGCCCCGCCTGCTGGGACACAAGCAGGATAAATTCTGGCTCACCGTGGGGCTCTGCGCCCTGACGGCGGCTCTCATCTTTCTGCCGTTCTATCTGCTGGACGGCGGATTTTTCCACTACGCCGGAGACTTCAACAGCCAGCAGATCAGCTTTTACCGCTACATGAACGGCTTCA
>CALDLZ010000152.1 GCA_937915335.1 uncultured Faecalibacterium sp. | reverse complement strand
TAAGTCATCCGTAAGATTCAGATGATCTTCCAGGACCCCATGGCTTCGCTGAACGAGCGCGCCAAGGTCGAGTATATCATTGCCGAGGGGCTGCTGAACCACCACCTGTATAAGGATCAGGAAGATCTGCACAACAAGGTGATGAACGCCCTGCATGAGGTCGGCCTGCTGCCAGAGTTCGCATCCCGCTTCCCCCACGAGTTTTCTGGTGGTCAGCGTCAGCGTATCGGCATTGCCCGTGCGCTGGTCATGGAGCCGGAGTTCATCGTGGCCGATGAGCCCATCTCCGCACTGGATGTCTCCATCCGTGCACAGGTGCTGAACCTGCTGAACGAGATGAAAAAGACCCGTGGCTTGACCTACCTGTTCATCGCGCACGACCTGTCTGTGGTGCGGTTCATCTCGGACCGCATCGCCGTCATCAGCAAGGGCCGTATCGTGGAGCTGGCTGAGGCGGAGGAGCTGTTCCTCCATCCGCTGCATCCTTACACCAAAGCCCTGCTGAGCGCTGTTCCCATCCCTGACCCCAGCCTCGAGAAGCACAAGAAGCTGCTGGTCTATGACCCCTCGATCCATGATTACAGCGTGGACAAGCCGGTCTGGGAAGAGATCGCAAATGGTCACTTTGTCTATGGCAATCAGCGCGAGCTGGAGGGCTATCGCAAAGAGTACGAAAGCCAGCTGTAAACTGCACCGTTTTCCGGTATTTTAACACAATGACCCCGCCGTGTTGGAAGGCTTCCTGCACGGCGGGGTTTTGTGCTGCCCGGAAAACAGGCATAAAAAACAGAACCGGACGTTCCGAAACGCCCGGTTCTGTTTTTAGCTATTTATCGATCAGCCCTGGGTTGCTGCATCATAAGCGGCAGCGAACTCCTCGTACTGCTCGGTGGTGTAAGCCTCTTCGCTGGTCTCCCAGTTGACAGCCTTGTAGTTGCAGGGACCATACATTGCGTTGATCTTGCTGTACTCGTTGGCGTGGGTCAGGCACCAGGTCACATCGTAGACAGAGGGGAAGATCAGGTTCTCTTCCAGGAAGTAAGCCTCAGCCTTTGCGAATGCCTCATAGCGGGCATCGGTATCGTTGACGATGGCCTTGCCCTCGTTGACCAGATCAGTGAACTGCTCGTAAGCATCCACCAGCTCGCTCTGGTAATCGGCGGCACCGTTCTCCACGATGCCCTCGATGTTGGTCAGGTTGCAGCTGTAATAAGCGTTGTCATCGTGGACGATGGCCTGGGTCAGGAAGTTGACGGGATCGCCGAAGTCAGCGCCCCAGCCCATGTGGATGAAGCTATGCAGCTTGGGTGCAACGACTTCCTTCATGGTGGAGGAAACAAAGGTCTCGATGTCCAGCACGATGAAGTCATCGCCGAAGCTGTCGGTGAAGCACTGCTTCAGGACGGTTGCGGTGTCCAGAGCGGTGGTGGAACCGGCCAGGATGTGGTAAGCGCAGTGGACAGGGAAGGTGACACCGATGGCGCTCAGTTCGTCCATAGCCTGCTTCTTCAGGTCGGTGATGTCGCCGTTGTTGGCGCGCAGACGCTTCATGGTCTCGCCATCATACTTCTCGCCGTCCAGGCCGATCTCCTTGGCGACCAGGCTGGTGTAGTCGGTGCCATCGGTGGTGTAGCACAGGCCGCTCATGGTGAAGAAGTCGTTCTCGCACTTCAGCGGGTTGATGGGGTTGTAACGGGTGTAGAACTTGGTCAGATCCAGACCCTTGGAGAAGCACTGACGGAACGCCTTGTTGGCGATGGCCTTGTTCCAGTTCTCGTCGGGGGTGCCGTCAGAATTGCGCTTGTCGTAGTTGAAGATGAAGCAGTAGCTGAACTTCTTGGGGCGCTTCTCACACATCTGCTCGTTGAAC
>CALDLZ010000151.1 GCA_937915335.1 uncultured Faecalibacterium sp. | reverse complement strand
CCATGGTCATAATGGGCAGGCCCAAAATGACGAGGAACAGCAGGTAGAACAGCACAAAGGCACCGCCGCCGCCCTGGCCCGCCATATACGGGAATTTCCAGACGTTGCCAATGCCGATGGCGCATCCCGCCGACAGCAGGATGAAGCCAAGCCGCGATTTCAGGGTTTCACGTTCCATGATAGATTGTCTCCTCCAAAATTTCCATCCGCCCGCTCTCCGCACGGAAAACGAGCGAAATCAATTTATTATATCACAAATTCCCAGAAATTGTACTCCTATTTCTGCTTTTCGCAAAAATGGAGCAAAAAGCCGCCCCCGGAATGCTTATGGCAGCGACATTCCAGCGGGCGGCTTTTCAATGGGAGATATATGAAGAAGAAAACGCGAATTCACAGGGCAGGATCAGCCCTTGTCGGCATGGCCTGCTTCAAAGATGCAGAACTGTTTCCAGTCCCACGCGGTCATATCGTGGGGGCCTTCCCGCAGGGCATAGCCCACGTCACCGGTACAGTAAGCGGTCTGGGGGGCAGGGTATTCGATCTGAGGGCAGGGCGTTTTTCCCAACGCGGCATAGACCTGGCCGACAGAGACCACACTGCGGAGCTCGGCCTCCGGGTCGCTCCAATAATCACGATTACCGGATGTCACGAACACCGGACGAGGAGCCATGGCGGCCAGCAAAGCATCCTGATCGAAGGGCATCTGCTCCACTGGCATCTCACCGTATTTCAGGAAGTTCTTGCAGAACCAGCGGGGCATCATCTGGCACATGCTTGCAACCCGCTCGCCCAGCTTGCCTTCGTTCAGAGCAGCACCGCAGCAGCCGGAGTTATTGACCAGTACTGTCTCAAAGCGCTCGTCCTGCACGGCGGCCCAAAGGGCTGCTTTTCCGGCACGGGAGTGGCCTGCCACCGAGATGCGCTTTGGGTCGATCGCCGGGCAGGTCAGCAGGGCATCCAGCACCCGCTGGGCACCAAAGCCCCAGGCGGTCAAGCAGCCAAAACCGTCTGCCGGGCGCTCCCCTGCCCCGTAAAACAGTGGGTACAGGCCCTCCTGTGTCCAGTTGTCCTCTCCATCGGGAGCCAGGCTGGAGGCATAGATGGCAGCAGCGGCATAGCCGTCGGCCAGCAGCTGGCGCACCGGCCAGTAGCCCTTCTCCACATCACAGGTGATATCCAGCGTGTTGGGGTCCTTCGGGGCCATCATATCGGCCATCATGGCATTGAAGTGCTCCTCGTTGCCGACGAGCTCCTTCATCATCCCCATGAACTTGTCCCGCATGGTCGGGTCGATGCCCTTCATCTGGTCGTGGGCCACGGGGTCATGGCAGCTGATCTGGATGGCACAGGGCACCGGGCCGCTGGCATTCTCAGGCAGCCAGAGCGCAAAGGGAAAACTCATGCTCCGACCCTCATAGGTCACGGTAACACGTCCCAGCCTGCCGTGCAGGCCATCCTGCTCCAGCTCCTTTTCCCAGACAAAGCTGCTGGCCCAGCCTTCGGGCACAACACCGTATTCTTCCCGCCCGAACAGCCTGACCAGCTCTTTCCGCCGGGCAGGCCAGCTTTCCGGGGTCAGGTGCGAAACGTCAATCATTTTCATTGCATTGCCCTCTTTTCTCATGGATTGGTCTCCTGCTGCTCCTCCGGGATGTAGCGGCGGAACACCGGCACCAACATCAGCGCATTGATGTATGCAATGGCTCCCGGGCCGAACAACAGGAAAATGCCCTCCAGCTTCTCCACCCATTCCAGATGGGCATAGATCAGCCAGACCGGGATCAGGTGCATGGCGGTCACGGCCACCACAGTCAGCGGGTGGCGGAGCATCAACAGCAGAACATTGTGCATCAGCTCCCGCAGGGTGCAGCGGAACTTTGCCAGCACCGGGAACAGCAGGCTGGCCACAGCGGCGTACAGCACCAGCACCACGATGCACAGCCCGTGGAATACCGGGCTGCCGCCCATTTTCTCAGACAGCAGGCTGAAATCCACCACCAGCGCATAGCCCACTATCAGAAGCAGCAGGGTCACGGGAATCGACGCCTTGAAGTTTTCCTTAAACGCATGGAAGAACATGGACATTGCGCTGTCCCCGCGCTGCCGCACCAGCTTCATCACCGTATAGTACAACGCCGAAGTCGATGCTCCGATGGTAAGGATGGGCAAGCTGCACAGCAGCCACAAAACGCTCAGCACCACAATATCAGAAACACGCAGCAGCAACTGAAACAGCTTGCTATCATAGTCAAACAATCCACCCATGCGGGTCGCCTCCCTGTTGTATCAGTGTTCTGTTTTGGGCATCCGCCACGAGAAATGCGGGCAGAACTCCCGCCAATCCGCGCCCGGGATATCGTCCATCTGGCTCTTTGCATCCGGGGTGCGGCGCTGGATGTTCTTATCGGGTGCCGCTCCATAGAACATTGTATCACAAAACGCGATCACATGCATCCAGTCCAGTTTCTGATATTCGTGGGGGCCGTCCCGCATGGCGATGGCGTTCTTCCCCGCCGCATCCAGGAACTGGTATACCTCATCGGCGGCGCGCCAGGTGATCTGGCTGCCATAGGGGTTGGCCCAGGTATCGCTCAGACCTTCGGTAGTGATGACCGGACGGGGTGCGATGCAGGCCCGCAAGAAATGCAGGTCAAAGGGCAGATAATCCTCGTCCCCGGTCTTGCCGATGGATTGGGACTGCAGCATGGCCGCCGCATCCTTAAACTCCATCTTGGGTGCATCGCTGCGGGTATAGGTCTGCAGCCGGTTGCCGAACTCACCAAAGTTATCGCTCCACCAGAATGGGAACACGTCCTCGATGCTTCCGGCGGTCTCGCAAGTGCCGAAGCCCTCGCCCAGGCGGCCGCCCAAATAGCGCAGGCAGCCTGCACCGCAGCAGCCGCTGCCGCTGGCGGCACAGAGAGCAAAGCGCTCATCGTAGATAGCGGCGCACAGGGCCACCTTGCCGCCCCGGCTGTGGCCGGTGGCAACGATGCGGTCCATATCCGCATAGTCGGTGGTGGCAAGGTAGTCCACCACGCGGCTCTGGGCCCAGGCCCACATGGCGATCGCGCCCCAGGTATAGCCCGGGTAGGCTGTGGCCAACGGGCCGTGGATGGCGTTGGCGCTGTCCTCAGCCAGCTGCTCCTTCTCGAACTCGATGATGGCATAGCCGTGGTTCAGTACGGCATCCTCCTCATCGGGGCTTCCGTGGCGGCCCTTGAACTGGTTCCATGTAATGACGGGAACCCTCCCCTCTTTGGCCGGACGGATGAGCTCACAGTCAAACTGCACGGTATCGTCCGGGCCGCAGGTGATGTGCACCGTCTCAGCGATGGCGCGGCCATTGTAGACCATGCGGCTGAAGGTGACCTCGCCATGGGTATTGCCCGGCGGCGGGGGCATGGTGCCATAAAGGTAATGGGTCAGCATGGCCTTGAGGTACTCCCTCTGTTCCGGCCACTCCTCCGGGGTCTGCACACGGGTGCCGTCCGGCTTGAGGAAGGGATCGGGCAACTCACGGATGGGCTTCAGGCCGCTCTTGGGAGGAAACACATACTCGCTCATTATTCCTTCACGCCTCCGATCATAACACCGGTAACAAAATAACGCTGGATGAAAGGATAGATGCAGAGGATGGGGGCCGTGGAAATGACGATGGTCGCATACTTGATGGTTTCGGCTAGGGCCACGGTATTGGTGCTGCCGCCGGAGGTGCTGATGATGTTATCAGCACTGCTGGTCAGCAGGATCTCACGCAGGAAGATCTGCAGGGGGTACAGATCGGCGGTACGCAGGAAGATGGTTGCGCTCATCCAGTCGTTCCAGCGGGCCACGGCGTAGAACAGCAGGACAACAGCGATGGTTGCCTGGCTCAGAGGAATCACGATGCGGAACAGACAGGTAAACTCGCTGGCACCATCCAGACGGGCCGCTTCGATCAGACTCTCGGGCACATTGGCGAAGGCCGTTCGCATGACGATCAGGTTATAAGTGCTCAGAGCGGTGGGCAGCAGGATAGCCCAGACAGTATCGATCATGTGGAGCTGCTGCACCCACAGATAGATGGCAATGATGCCGCCGCTGAAGTACATAGTAAACATGATCATCAGAGTGATGAAACGCTTGCCCATCCAGCCCTTGCGGCTCAGAGCGTAAGCTCCCAGGAAGGTCAGCAGCATACTGATGGCAGTACCCACCACCACATAGAACAGGGTGTTGCGGTAGCCGACCATGATGCGGTCGGTGATGCAGTATTTGTAGGCTTCCAAGCTGAATTTCAGCGGCTTGAGCAGCAGCACGAAGTCGTGGCGTAGAAACTCGTTGGCATCGCTGAAGGAAGCGCAGACCACATACCAGAAGGGATACAGGCAGGCCAGGCCGATGCCGACCAGCAAGACGATGTTCAAGGTATCCAATACCCAATCAAGTCCGGATTTCTTTTCAACCATAACGCGTTCCTCCTTACCACAGGCTGGTCTCGCTGACCTTGGCGCTGATCTTATTAACCACCACGACCAGCAGGAAGTTGACCAGCGAGTTGACCAGGCTGACCGCCATACTGTAACTGTAATTGGATTCGATCAGGCCCTTGCGGTAGACGAAGGAACCGATGATATCTGCGGTTTCGTAGATATTCTCATTGTACAGCAGAATGATCTTATCATAGCCGACGCTCATAAACTGGCCGATGCGCATGATGAACATGATGATGATGGTAGGCATCAGGCAGGGAATGGTGATGCTGATGATACGGCGGAAACGGCCAGCACCGTCCACGGCGACGGCATCGTACAGTTCCTGATTGATGCCGGCCAAGGCGGCCAGATAGATAATGCTGTTCCACCCGATGGTCTGCCACAACTCACTGACCACATAGATGGCACGGAACTTAGTGGGATCCATCAGCAGGTTGGAGGCGGTGCCGCCCGCCGCCAGCAGATTGCTGATCAGGCCGGTGGAGGAGACAAACTCCTTGATGATGCCGCAAACAACGACCAGAGAGATGAAGTGAGGCAGGTAGCTCACGGTCTGGATGGCACTCTTGAGTTTTTTGAGCCGCAACTCGTTCAGCATCAGTGCGAACAGAATGGGCGCCGGGAAACAGATGACAATGGTGTAAAGGCTGATGAGCAGGGTGTTGCGCAGCACGCGCCAGAAGTAGGGACCGGTGAAAAACTGCTGAAAATTCGTCCAACCAACCCAGGTGCTGCCCCAGATGCCGCGGCCCGGACGGTAGTTGCGGAACGCGATCTGCAGGCCCTGCAGCGGCGCATAGTTGAAGATAATGTAGAATGCCAGCACCGGGATCAGCATCAGATAAATGCCGCGATATTGATAAAAGTTTTTCTTGATCTTGTCCCAGGTCAGCCGGGTATCGATCCCGTATTTTTCTGCCACGGCTTTTGCCTGACGGGATTGTTTGGACATAAGCGTTTCCCTCCGATTTCAAAAAATGCCGCAGAGCGTTTCCGCCCTGCGGCGCAGGCTTCAAAGCCCGGAATTACTTGATGCGGGCGTTGTAACGATCCAGAGCCGCCTGCTGGATATCCAGGCAGTTCTGCATTCCCATGCTGTAAACATTCTTGACATAATCGTCAAAATTGTCCAGGCTCTCGGTGCCGGTAATGAACTTGGCGGTCATCTCACCCACATAGGTGCCGATCTCGTTGAAGGCGCCACTGTAAGCAGCCTGCTCAGAATCCAGCAGGGTGGTAGCAGGCAG
>CALDLZ010000150.1 GCA_937915335.1 uncultured Faecalibacterium sp. | reverse complement strand
ATGCCGCCCTGCTCGCCCTGACGACGAGGCTTGACGTGCTTGGTAACCATGTTCTGGCCCTCAACGATGACCTTGTTCTCAGAGGGGCTGACCTGCAGGACCTTACCAGTGTGGCCCTTGTCCTTGCCGCTGATGATCATAACGTTGTCGCCGGTTTTAACATGAAGATTATTCATTTTTAAAACCTCCTTACAGCGATTCCGGAGCCAGGCTCAGGATCTTGGTGTAGCCGGCATCACGCAGCTCGCGAGCGACGGGTCCAAAGATACGAGTACCCTTGGGGCTCTTGTCGGCCATGACGATAACGGCGGCGTTCTCATCGAAACGGATGTAGGAGCCGTCGTCGCGGCGGACGCCATGCTTGCTGCGCACGATGACAGCCTTGACGACGTCGCCCTTCTTAACGGAGCCGCCGGGGGCTGCCTTCTTGACAGAGCAGACCACGACGTCACCAATGTTTGCGTATCTCTTGCGGGTGCCGCCCAGCACGCGGAAGCACATCAGCTCCTTGGCACCGGTGTTGTCGGCAACTTTGAGATAAGTTTGCATCTGAACCATTTCAGATATCTCCTTTCAAACTGTTCAAAGCAGCGGGCAAAGATTACTTTGCCTTCTCAACGATACGGACCAGGCGCCAGCGCACATCCTTGCTCAGGGGGCGGCACTCCATGATCTCAACACGGTCACCGATGCCGCACTCGTTCTTCTCGTCACGAGCCTTGAACTTGGCGGTACGCTTCAGGATCTTCTTGTACAGGGGGTGCTGCACGCTATCCTTAACGGCAACCACGATGGTCTTATCCATCTTGTCGGACACGACAACGCCGACGCGGGTCTTTCTCAGATTACGTTCTTCCATCGTTTAACCTCCTTACTGCTTCTCAGCCAGAATGGTCATCACGCGGGCGATGTCCTTCTTGACTGCTTCGATGCGGCCGGGGTTCTCCAGCTGGTTGATGGCATGCTGGAAGCGCAGGTTAAACAGCTCAGCCTTCAGGTCTGCCAGCTTGCTGGTCAGCTCTGCGGTCTGCATTTCGCGGAGTTCATTAGCCTTCATTGGTGCCATCCTCCTTCACGGAGTCCTCACGGACTGCAAATTTGCACTTGATGGGCAGCTTGTGCATAGCCAGGCGCAGAGCCTCGCGGGCAGTTGCCTCATCGACATCTGCCAGCTCGAACAGAACGCGGCCGGGCTTAACAACTGCGACCCAGTACTCGGGAGAGCCTTTACCGGAACCCATTCGGGTCTCAGCGGGCTTCTCAGTAACAGGCTTATCGGGGAAGATCTTGATCCACACCTTGCCGCCACGCTTGATGTAACGAGTCATGGCAACACGAGCAGCCTCGATCTGGGTGGAAGAGATCCATGCCGGCTCCAGAGCAACAAGGCCGTACTGGCCCTGGCACACCACGTTGCCGCGGGTAGCCTTGCCGGTCATGCGGCCGCGCTGGACGCGGCGGTACTTAACACGCTTAGGCAGTAACATTACTTGTTGCCTCCTTCCTTCTTCTGAGCGTTCTTAGCGCTCTTCAGGACTTCGCCCTTGTAGACCCAGACCTTGACGCCGATGCGGCCGTAGGTGGTAGCAGCCTCAGCGAAACCATAGTCGATGTCGGCACGCAGGGTCTGCAGGGGAATGGTGCCCTCGTGATAGCTCTCGGTACGAGCGATATCAGCGCCGCCCAGACGGCCGGAGCACATTGCCTTGATGCCCTTAGCGGGAACGGTGGAACGATCGCGGGGGCTCATAGCATTGCGCATGCACTGCTTCATAGCGCGGCGGAAGGTCACACGGTTCTCCAGCTGGCGAGCGATATCCTCAGCAACCAGCTGTGCGTTGGTAGAAGCGCTCTTGACCTCGATGACATTGACGATAACAGTCTTGCCATACTCCTTGGTCAGCTTGTTCTGCAGAGCAACGCGCTCCTCACCACCCTTGCCGATAACCATACCGGGCTTAGCGCAGTAGATGTTAACAGTCACGCGAGGAGCAGAAGTGGAAGGATCCACAGTACGCTCGATCTCGATCTTGGGGACACCAGCGTCCTTCAGCTGAGCCTTCAGCTCAGTGCGGATCTTGTGATCCTCGACGAGGTTATCGCTGAAATCCTTCTTGGAGGCAAACCAGCGGCTGTCCCAGTCTTTAATAACGCCGACACGAATGCCGTGCGGATTTACTTTCTGGCCCATTGTTTTCCCTCCTTACTCTTTCTCTTTCAGAACAACGGTCATGTGGCTGGTGCGCTTCAGGATGCGGTAGCCGCGGCCCTGTGCACGAGGCATCATGCGCTTCAGCGTGGGGCCGGGGCACACGTAGCACTCAGCAACGTACAGATTGTTCTTGTCCATATTGAAGTTGTTTTCCGCATTAGCGGCTGCAGACTTCACCAGCTTCAGAAGGGGCTCACAAGCGGCCTTCGGGGTGTACTGCAGGATTGCCAGCGCTTCGTCCAGGGGCTTGTTACGGATCAGGTCCATAACGATAGACACCTTACGGGGACTAATGCGGGCATAACGAAGAATTGCCCGAGCTTCCATGTTGTGTTCCTCCCTCTATTATTTAGAATTACCGGTGTGGCCCTTGAAGGTACGGGTGGGAACGAACTCACCCAGCTTGTGGCCAACCATGTCCTCAGTCACATACACAGGCACATGCTTGCGGCCGTCGTGGACGGCAAAGGTGTGACCAACGAATTCGGGGAAGATCGTGGAGGCGCGGCTCCAGGTCTTGATGACCTGCTTCTTGCCGGAAGCGTTCATTGCTTCAACGTGCTTCAGAAGAGCAGCCTGGACGAAAGGTCCTTTTTTAATGCTTCTACCCATTGTCTTAAACTCCTCTCTTACTTACCTGCACGCTTCACGATGAGCTTATCGGAGCGCTTATGATGCTTGCGAGTCTTGAGACCCAGAGCGGGCTTGCCCCAGGGAGTCATAGGACCGGAGTGACCAACAGGTGCGCGGCCCTCGCCACCGCCGTGGGGGTGGTCGCAGGGGTTCATAACGGTACCACGGCTGCCGGGACGGACACCCATGTGGCGCTTACGGCCAGCCTTGCCCAGGTTGACATTCTCGTGGTCGATGTTAGAAACCTGGCCGACGACTGCGGTGCAGTTCACGGGCACGTTGCGCATCTCACCGGAGGGCAGACGAACCAGAGCGTAGCCATTCTCCTTAGCCATCAGCTGAGCCATGTTGCCAGCGGAACGAACCAGCTGAGCGCCGCGGCCGGGATACAGCTCGATGTTGTGGATGATGGTACCAACGGGGATGTTCTCGAAGGGCAGGCAGTTGCCGGGCTTGATGTCGGCAGCCTTGCTGCTCAGAACCACGTCGCCGACCTTCAGGCCATCGGGAGCAATGATGTAGCTCTTGACGCCGTCGGTGTACTCAACCAGAGCGATGAAGGCGCTGCGGTTCGGATCGTACTCGAGAGTCTTAACGGTAGCGGGCATATCGGTCTTCTGACGCTTGAAGTCGATGACACGATACTTGGTGCGGTTACCGCCGCCCTGGTGACGGACGGTGATACGACCGGTGTTGTTGCGGCCGCTGTGCTTCTTCATGGGCTCCAGCAGGCTGCGCTCGGGAGCGACCTTGGACAGGACGCTGTAATCCGTGACGGTCATGCCGCGGCGGCCCGGAGTAGTGGGGCCATACTTCTTGATAGCCATTGTGCTATTCTCCTTTGTTTATCTTATGAATTATTATCGGGGTCATATCCCCATAGAGGAACCCTCGGCGGGTTCGATTAGACCATGCTGTTGAAGAACTCGATTTCCTTGGAGTCCTTGGTCAGGGTCACGATTGCCTTCTTGGAAGCGGCAGTGTAACCAGCATGCATACCCTGGCGGCGGAAGCGGCCACGCACGGAAATGGTGTTGACCTTTGCGACCTTAGTGCCGGGGAACAGGGTCTCGACAGCCTGAGCGATCTCAACCTTGGTAGCGTCGGTAGCGACCTTGAAGGTGTACTTCTTGTCGGCGATGCCAGCCATGGAGTTCTCGGTAATGACCGGCTTCAGGATGATATCATGTGCGGTTTTCATTAGCCAAGCACCTCCTCGAGCTTCTTAGCTGCGTCAACGCTGATGATCAGCTTGTCGGCGTTCAGCACATCGTAGGTGTTCACGCTGCCTGCAAAGGTGGTCTTGACACCGGTGATGTTGCCAGCGCTCTTGACGAACTTTGCATCGACGGTCTCGTTGACCAGCAGGTTCTTCTTGCCAGCGCCAACGGCGTTCAGCATTGCAACCACGGTCTTGGTCTTGTACTCGTCGCAGGCGAACTTATCAACAACGACCATGTTGCCATTGGCAGCCTTGTCGGACAGGACGCTCAGCAGAGCCAGGCGCTTGACCTTGTTGTTGATGTGGTAGTTGTAGCTGCGGGGCTTGGGGCCCAGAGCGACGCCGCCGTGAGTCCACTGGGGAGCACGGATGGAGCCCTGACGAGCGTGGCCGGTGCCCTTCTGGCGCCAAGGCTTCTTGCCGCCGCCGGAAACTTCCATGCGGATCTTGGTGTTCTGGGTGCCCTGACGCTGGTTGGCCAGGAAGTTCACCACAGCAATGTGGACAGCCTTCTCGTTCGGGGTGATACCGAACACGGCGTCGGAAAGCTCGATCTCGCTAACATGCTGACCGTTCATATCGACTACATTAAACTTTGCCATTGTAGCTTTCCTCCTTACGCCTTCACGCTGTTGGCCAGGGTGACGATGGTGCCCTTGGAACCGGGGACCGCACCCTTGACAGCGATCAGATTATTCTCGGTGTCAACCTTGACGACAGTCAGGTTCTGCACGGTGACGCGCACAAAGCCCATGTGGCCGGGCAGGCGCTTGCCGGGGAACACGCGAGAGGGGGTAGAAGTGGAACCGTTAGAACCTGCATGACGAGCAACAGGACCGGTGCCGTGGCTCTCACGCAGACGGTGCTGGCCGTAGCGCTTGATAACGCCCTGGTAGCCCTTGCCCTTGGAAACGCCCACAACGTCAACCTTGTCGCCGGCTGCGAAGACATCAGCCTTCAGCACGTCGCCAACGTTCATAGCGGAAACATCTTCCAGACGGAACTCGCGCAGGGTCTTCTTGGGGGCAACGTTTGCCTTCTTGAAGTGGCCTGCAGCTGCCTTGTTGACCTTCTTGGCGGAAACCTCGCCGAAGCCCAGCTGGACAGCCTGGTAACCATCGCTCTCGACGGTCTTCTTCTGCACGACGGTGCAGGGACCAGCCTCGATGACAGTTACGGGGATAACCTTGCCGTTCTCATCGAACAGCTGGGTCATACCGACTTTCTTGCCGATAATGCCTTTAACCATTTTCTTTTCCTCCTGTAAAGGTTATTGGTTGGCGGCGCACGTCACCGCCAACATGACCCCTCGGGAAACGAGGAGCATCTCTTGACCAGCTGTTACAGCTTGATCTCGATGTCCACGCCAGCGGGGAGCTGGAGGCTCATCAGAGCCTCGACCGTCTTGTTGGACGGCTTCAGAATGTCGATCAGACGCTTATGAGTGCGGCTCTCGAACTGCTCGCGGCTATCCTTGTACTTGTGGGTAGCGCGCAGAACGGTGACGATCTCACGATCGGTGGGCAGGGGGATGGGGCCGGACACGCGGGCACCAGTGTGCTTTGCGGTCTCCACGATCTTCTCTGCTGCGGCATCGATCAGCTGAGCATCATAGCTCTGCAGACGGATTCTGATTTTCTCTTTGACTGCCATTGCTTACGCCTCCTGAAAAAATTGATTTTGCCCTAGGCGAGCCGATAAATTGCTCTACACAGTTCCGGGTGTTCCTCGATTTGGCACTAGAAAAACCGGTGAACCGCTCGGCAGTTCTCCCGGAAATATATTAGCAAATCAAATCCGAACATTGGTTCCGCCCGTTTCGCGGGAGATTACTCTCCTGCCGAGGGAACATATTCCATCGCTGTCAGTAATTTTTTCGCCCGGTTCTAAGATCGGACATACTCCGCGGAAATAACCCGTCTCAGCTATCGCCGGACGACAACCTCCCGCATCTACGCATATCGCTGGCCTGCACGACTTGTATCGCACAAGCCTTTTGCAGCCGAGAGATATTTTATCACATCCACGTGCATTTGGCAAGTCTTTTTTCAAAAAAATCGCAATTTTCTTTTTTATTTTCTCTGCACGGTCTTTTGGCATATTTTTTGTGCATTTTGTACATCACATCCCGCGTTTTTGCGTTGAAAACTCTTCTGTGCCTTAGTGTTGGCCGGGGAAAGGTGGATTATACAGAAAGAAGCCGCTGTCTGCACAGCGGCTTCCCCTTATTTATAATGTTATACACCCACGAAATAGATATTGCCGGACAGGCAGCTATCCTCAAGCTTCTCGCCTGCATCGACCGTGAAGGTGTAGTAGTCCACGCCGACGCTCACACCCTCGCTGACGGTGTACAGCACCTTGACCTGCGTCCCCACAGGCACACTGACCTTCACCTTGCCAGACTCGGTGGTAATGGAAGTATAAGGTGCGGACAGATCGTAGGTGATCTTCTCATAGCAGGGAGCAAAGTCCCGCACTTCCTCTTCCTTATCCTTGAACAGAGAAGTAATGGACGACAGCGGGTTCAGCCGATCCACGATCTCCTCCACCATCTGCTCGGTGGTGACTTGCTTTTCAGGAATTTCAATGGTCTTGGAGCCGTTGAAGCAGATCGCCGTGCGGCCGCTGCCGCAGTAGATGGTCTCGTTCGTACTTGCGGTGTAGGTCTCTTCCGTTGCGGTCAGGGCGGCGGTACGCTTGTTCACGACCTCCTGCACGCCTGCGTGATCGGTGGGGTCGCCGAAGCGGTCCTGATACACTTCATCCAAGCCAGGCTGGGTCTCAGCCTGCATGAGCTTCTGAGCCATCGCCGCTTCCTCTTCCGTCACCTGACGGGTCGTGCCGTCCTGATCGGTGACCTGTGCGCCAGCTGTTGCGCTGGTGATGGCACCAGTCAGCACCGAGGTTCCAACGCTGGAAGCGCCCAGCTGGATCGCCAACGACTGTGCATCCGAATACCGGGAGGACATATAGCTGCTGCCGGAGCGTGTCATCATTGCAACACGGCTGTAATCAGCGGCAGCATCCGAGCTGCGTCCCATGTACTGGTAAGCACGGGCACGGTAATAGTAAGCGCTGGTGCTGGAACCGTTCAGCTGGATGGCACGGCTCAGGTCATTGACGGCCTGTGCGTAATTGCCCAGCAGAAGAGCCTCCCGGCCGGAGGTCAGGTTGTCCACCAGCTGCTGCTGGTTTGCGTCCAGCATCCATGCACTGGCGGTCAGCGGCTGTGCAAGCACAGCCACACCAAGAGCGAGCGCCGCAAGCATCGCCTTGATACGGTGGTTTTTCTTTCTCATAAAGCAACACCTCATCATTCCGGGGGATGTCATCCCAATCTGACATCCCCGATCAATTTTTCAAGGGGAACCACTCCCCTGGGCACAGTGTAGCCCTGCCGCTCTTTTCCTGTCAAGGTCTCATTGATTTTTTGGAATTTCATCCAAATCCCGGTGTCCTGATTTGTTGCTTTTTCTGATTCTTTTTTTACATAAAGAAAACTCTCCGTCATCTGCTTTTTGCATGACGAAGAGTTTTTTCTTCATAATTTCACTTCTTTGCTTTCAGCTTCTCTGCCAGCCCGTCCCGGGGCGTGACATACACGGTGGTGTACACCTCGTAGAGCACCATGCCGGGCTTTGCGCCGTTGGCCTTCCAGATGTTCTTGACCTCGGTGGTATCCACGGCCACCTTGGCACCGGTACCGGCCTTGTAGGCACTGGAATAGATGACGGCCAGCTCGGCGGCCTCCTGCCTAGTGGTATCAGGGATGTCCTCGCCCCGGCTCATCACGACCACATGACTGCCGGGGGCCTTCTGGACATGGAACCACAGATCCTTTCCCCGTGCGGTGTGGAGGGTCAGTTTGTCATTCTGCGCATTATTGCGGCCCACCAGGATCTCAAAGCCGTCGCTGGAGGTAAAGCGCAGGAAGTCGGCAGGCTTCTGGCGTTTGTCCCGCTGCTTGTAATATTTCAGATACCCCTGACCCTTGAGCTCGGCCCGGATCTCATTCAGTGCCGCCTCGCCGGAAGCGCTTTCCACCTCGTAGAGCACGGTTTCCAGATAAGCGATCTCCTTTTCCCCCTCGGCCAGCAGGTCTACCAGCATCCGGGCGGCGGTCTGCTTCTTCTTATAGTTCTTGAAGAAGTTCTGGGCGTTCTGACTGGGGCTGAACCGCAGATCCAGCGGGATGGTCACTTCCCTGCCCTCATCGTACCAGTTGGGCACGGTGATGCTCTTCATCCCCTTCTGGGCCATGTAGAGGTTGGCGGAAAGCAGCTCACCGTAAAGCCGCAGCTTCTCGCTCTTGCCGCTGGCGGCCAGTTCCTCCTGACGGGCGGCCTGCTTGCGGACGGCACGCTCGTACATATTGTGGACAGCCTTGTGCAGCTCCTTGCTCTTGGTACGCAGACGCTCGGCGCGGTCTTTTTCGGCATAGTAACCCTCCAGCAGAGCGTTGAAGGACGGCCATTCTTTTATATGGTAGGTATCGCCGTACTGCCGGGGCCGGAAAAAGGTAAACTCCACTGGCTTGCCGTCCGGGGCGGTCACGCTGCAGGGGCAGCCCCCCTGGTCGTGGATCTCCTTCAGTTCGTCAATGGCAGACATCAGTTTCCGCTTCTGGGCATCGTCCAGCTCATTGGCCAGCAGATGTTCCCCGTCAAAGGCACGCCAGGCAGCTTCCCGGCAGACCACCGGGCCCACGCCAGCCACGGTCTTGTTCAGAGCGTCGGCCACAGGCAGATCCCGCTCACAGGCAGCCGCCACGATGGAGGCGGAGCTCACCTGCAGGAAGTCCGGGCGGGCCGGCTTGGGCGGCACGGTGTAGGGCAGGCCCGGCAGCAGCTGCCGGACATCACTATCCTCAAAATCCACCCGCTTGAGGGCGTCAATGATTTTTCCGTTCTGCACCAGCACCAGATTGGAGTAGCGGCCCATGAGCTCGGCGCAGAGGATATTCCGCACCAGGTCGCCCATCTCGTTGGTGCACTGGAACTCAAAGTACACGATGCGGTCTCCCGGCTCCATCCGCACATCCAGCAGCTTGCCGCCGGTCAGGTGCTTGCGCATCAGCATACAGAAGGAGGGCGGCGTTTCCGGGTTCTCGAAGCTTTCCTCGGTCAGGCAGACCCGGGCCGAACCGCTGCGGGCCGACAGCAGCAGCGCATAGGTCTCGGTGCGGGTGCGCAGGGTCAGCACCAGTTCGTCACGGGTGGGTTCAAATATTTTTGCGATCTTCGCCTCGGTCAGGAGCTGTTTCAGCTCCCCCGCTGTCAGCGCCAGCGTCGCAGCATCCAATGCCATTTTATAATCACCTGTTTCTCTGATAGAATCTCTTATTCGTTTACGCAAAACGCTCCGGTTTTGCCAAGGGCTCCCCTACTAGGGGAGCTGGCGAGCGTCAGCGAGACTGAGAGGTTTAATCCGTCTCCTTTATATATAAGTAAACGGGTCCCGATTCTCTCCGCTCACCACCACATCCAGCTCTGGGAAAGCCGCCCGCAGACGGTCAGCAATGGCGGCGCACACCGGGAACTCGGTGGCATAGTGGCCAGCCGCTACCAGCGACAATCCCAGCCGCGCGGCATCGATGGCGGCGTGGTGGTTGGCCTCGCCGGTCAGCAGACAATCCGCCCCCACAGCGAGCGCATCCTCGAACATACTGCCGCCCGCACCGCTGATGACAGCCAGCCGCCGCACGGTTTTTCCGGTGTCAGCGAACTTCACTTGCACCGTGGGGCCGCTCTTGGGCAGATTGCAGCGCTTACCCAGCTCCGCCTGCGCCTTGCAAGCCAGTTCCGGCACCGTGACAGGGTCGATCTCACCCACCCGGCCGCAGCCGTCGGCAAAGACCTCCCAGTTCCGCATCCCGAAAATACCCGCCAGCGCCTCGTTCACGCCGCCCTCGGCGGCATCGAGGTTGGTGTGCATACAGATCGCGGAGAGCTTCTTCTGCACCAGCTGGAACGCCACATCCTTGGGCCCCAGCTTTTTCAGCGGGCTGAAGATGACCGGGTGGTGGGACACGATGAGCTGACAGCTCTTAGCGGCGGCTTCCTCCACCACCTCGGGGGTGATATCCAGCGTTACCAGCACACGGGAGACCTCCCCGCCGCAGTCCACCAGCAGGCCGGGGTTATCCCAGCTCTCTGCAAGAGAAAGAGGTGCATAGCGCTGCATCTCAGCGTAAATATCATTGACAGTTGTCATAATTATTCCTCAATTCAGCTCCCCTACTAGGGGAGCTCCGTGACACGCCGCCATAGGCGGCTGGAGCGGTGAGAGGTTTAGTTCTCAATCAATTCATCAATCTCTCTTGCCAGCTCCGACCCGTCCGGCACGCCCAGCCGGAAACGTGGAAGCTTGGCCTTCTGCCAGGCGGCATAGCCCTCGCCCTCGGGCCAGTCAGCAGTCTCGCCAAACAGACACTCCGTAAAGGTCGGGGTGCGCGCCTCACCGGTGTACTCCGCCGCCATGACGGCATACCAGCGGCCCGCCGCCTGCACGGGACGGTCCACCACCAGGGCAAAACCATGCTCCCAGAGCCAGCGGCGCAGCTCACTGTGGCGGGTGGCAGGCACCATGACCAGCCGGGGCCCGCCGACTTGCGCTACCCATGGGGCCTGTTCGATGATCTCCCAGGTGGTCTGTGCCGAAACGCCCGCCAGCACGATGGTTCCCACCTCACCCGCGGATAACACAGAAAGACCGTCGCCGAGCCGAAGCTCAACGCGGTCTTTGCATCCTGCATGTTCCAGCGTCTGTTCCGCCTTGGCCAGCGGGCCGGGACGCAGGTCGGCCCCAATCACCTTGGGGTACCTGCCCGAAGCCGCCAGCACCGCCGTCAGCTTACCGTGGTCACAGCCGATATCAGCCACCGGCTTGCCCGGCAGCACCAGCTCGGCGGCGGCGGTCAGACGCGCGTCCAGTGTGGGAAGCACTCAGGCCTTCTTGGAAGCCAGATGGGCGTTCAGCTTCTCCAGCAGCTCATCACAGTCCACACCGTGGACCTCACAAGCCTCGGCAATGCTCTCGCCGCGGGAAGCGGGGCAGCCCAGGCAGTGCATCCCGATCTCCATGAAATAGGGTGCGGTGGTCTGGTCCATATCCAGGATGTCGCCGATGATGGTATCGCGGGTCACCTGCAAGGGCTTCTTCTCGTCGTCCTTCTTGAGCATATTAAAAATATCAAACATGATGGATTTCCTTTCTGTTCGGGTGGTTTAGCGGTCTAACAGACCATTCGTATATACTATACCCTATTGGTCGGTATTTTTGCAAGTGGTTGCCGAAATTTTAGCTTTCTCTCCCGAAGGGCGAGGCTGTCAACCAAAAAGCCCCCTTCACCTCAACGGCAAAGGGGGCCAAGCTTCAGATTATAAAATCAGCGCTTAGTTCTGCTTCATGCGAGCGAAGCAGTCGGAGCAGTAGACCGGGCGGTCCTCACGGGGCTGGAAGGGAACCTTGCAAGCCTTGCCGCAAGCTGCGCAGACAGCATCGAACATCTGACGCTCACCGCTGTTGCTGCGTGCGCCGCCGTTCTTGCGGGCATCACGGCAGGGCTTGCAGCGCTGGGGCTGGTTCTCAAAGCCGCGAGATGCGTAGAACTCCTGCTCACCAGCAGTCCAAACAAACTCCTTGCCGCAGTCTTTGCAAACTAAAGTCTTGTCTTCGAACATAGTAGTATCTCCTCTTTGTTTAGTTCTTGCCCACGGAAGGATTGTAACCATACCTTTGGTTTTTAGGGACCATCGCGCTGATCGTAAGCTACCAGGGGCTTGAATGATAAAACATCCTCTGGCTGAGGACTTCCTTATTGTACCGTTCTTTTTTTGATTTGTCAACCAAAAAACAAACCTTCGGCTCCATTTTTGTGCATTCAGCCGAATAAGACCGGTTTCGCACCGTGCAAAACAGCAAAAGGGGACGCGCCCCCGATATGGAAACGCGTCCCCTTTTTATTGCATTGTAAAAACCGTGGTAAGAACGGAGGGCTTACTGCTTCTCCAGAACTTCCTTGGTATCGCGGGCGATCATCAGCTCCTCGTCGGTAGCGATGACCAAGGTGCGAACCTTGGCACCCCATGCGGTGATATCGCAGACATCGCCGACAGGATGCTTGTTCTTATCAGTATCAATGCGGATGCCCAGCCAATCCATGTGGTGGCAGACCTTTGCACGGGCAATGGCGTCGTGCTCGCCGATGCCGCCGGTAAAGACGATGGCATCCACGCCGCCCATGGCAGCGATGTAGCCGCCGACCAGCTTCTTGATCTGGTAGTGCAGCATGTCGGAGGCCAGCTGTGCGCGCTCGTTGCCGGCAGCAGCGGCAGCTTCCACATCACGCATATCGCTGGAAACACCGGAAACGCCCAACAGACCGGACTTCTTGTTCAGGATCTCATCCAGCTGATGGCCGGTGATGTTCAGGGTGTACTTCAGGTAGTTGACCACAGAGGGATCCAGATCGCCGCAGCGGGTGCCCATCATCAGGCCGGCCAGCGGGGTCATGCCCATGGAAGTATCCACGACCTTGCCCTGATCCACGGCGGTAATGGAAGAGCCGTTGCCCAGATGGCAGGTGATCAGCTTCAGGCGGTCAATGGGCTCTGCCAGATACTCGGCAGCCTTGTGAGCCACATACTTATGGCTGGTACCGTGGAAGCCGTAGCGGCGGACACCGTACTTCTCATAGTACTCGTAGGGGATGGCGTACATATAAGCCTTCGGGGGCATGGTGCTATGGAAAGCGGTATCGAACACGGCGACCATGGGGATGTTGCCGAACACCTTGCGGGCGGCCTCGATGCCCAGGATGCCTGCGGGGTTATGCAGGGGAGCCAGAGGGCTCAGCTCACGGATGGTCTCGACGACTTCATCGGTGATCAGGCAGCTGCTCTTGAACTTCTCGCCGCCATGGACAACACGGTGGCCGATGGCATTGATCTCGCTGACATCGTTGATGCACTTGCCCTCGCCGGTGGTCATCTTCTTCACGACCTCGGCAAAAGCCTCGGTGTGGGTGGGGAAGATCGCCGGAGTGGTGGCCTTCTTGCCGTTGGCCTCGTGGGTGATCATGCTGCTTTCCATGCCGATGCGCTCGCACAGGCCCTTGCACAGCACCTTCTCGCCATCCATATCGATCAGCTGATACTTCAGGGAAGAAGAGCCGCAGTTAATAACCAGAACTTTCATCTTCTTGTGCCTCCATATTTTTTCTCAGCCCGCAGCGCGGACAGAATTTTACAGATTCCTAGAAATATTATATAATAGGTTCCGAGGGTTTTCAAGCCGCAACCGGGCAAAGGGTTCCCCAAAGTATCCAAGCTTTTTTGTACACCCTGCCCACAGATCAGGGAGAAGGCAGCATATTTCTGTATGAACGATATAAATTTCACAATGTGCGGCATCATTGCCGAATACGATCCCTTCCACAACGGCCACGCCTGGCAGCTGCGGCAGGCAAAAGCGCTGGGCGCGCGGCGGGTGGCGGTGGCCATGAGCTGCGGGCTGACCCAGCGGGGTGCGCTGCCCCTGCTGCCCGAAAGCGTGCGGGTACAGGCTGCGCTGACCTGCGGGGCAGATCTCGTCTTTGCCCTGCCCGCCCCCTATGCCTGCGCCGGGGCTGAGGCCTTTGCCCGGGCAGGGGTGCGGCTGCTGGCCGCTGCCGGGTGCGACGCGCTGGCCTTCGGGGCCGAGACCCCGGATGCCGAGCTCCTGATGGAGGCCGCCCGGGTGCTCTCCAGCGAGGAATACCGTACTGCCTTAAAGGCCCGGCTTGCCGCCGGGGCCCGCAGCTTTGCGGCGGCACGGCAGGCGGCGGTGGAAGTGCTCCACCCGGGCCGCACGCTGGCCGACCTGCTGGACAAGCCCAACAACAATCTGGCTGTCGAATACTGCAGGGCCATCCTTGAGCTGGGCGTAAAGATGGTGCCTCTTCCCCTGCCCCGGCAGGGTGCTGACCACGGCCAGGCCCTGACGAAGACCGGCGGGCAGTTTGCCAGCGCCAGCGCCCTGCGCCAGCTGTGGCAGACCGGCGGGGCCGATGCCGTCGCCCCTTATGTCCCGGCAGAAGTCCTGCCGCTCTATCAGGAAGTCTATGCCGCCGGGCGGTACACGGATTTTGATGCCGCCCACCGCTGCCAGCTGGCCCTGCTGCGCAGCCAGTGTGTAGGGGAAGCCCCCTTTGCGCGGGTGCGGGGTGTTTCGGAAGGGCTGGAGCACCGGCTGGAAGCCGCTGTCCGCACCAGCACCACCCACGAGGAGCTGCTGGACAACCTGACCACCGTGCGCTACCCCCGGGCACGGATGCGCCGCCTTGCCATGGATGCCGCTCTGGTTCACACCGCCGATCGCTTCCCCGCCCTGCCGCCTTACCTCCACCTGCTGGGTGCGCAAAAGGACGCGCTCCCGCTCCTGAAGGGGGCGGCACTGCCGGTGTCCCACTCCCTTGCCCGGCTTGCCGAGCAGAATGCGGTCTGCGCCGCTGTGGTCGAAGCCCAGCTGCAGGCCTGTGATTTTGGTGCGCTCTGCCGCAAACAGCCCGAGCCCATGGGGGGCGCACTTCGTCAAAAAATTATCTTTTTGACGAAATAGCAAAATTTTTCTGCAAAAAATTTTGCTTTACCCTCTTGTATCACGAAGGGGATTCGGTGTATCATAAAGAGCAGTATTGGATACAACGATGTCGTCCCAGTTTGTGGGACAAGAGGAGGATTTCATGGCATTACATGTTCTGGACGAAGCCAACCGCTGTCTCGGCTGCAAAAAGCCCCTGTGTCAGCAGGGCTGCCCCATCCACACCAACATTCCCGAGGTCATCCGTCTGCTCAAGGCCAATGAGCTGGACGCGGCAGGCCGGATGCTCTTTGAGAACAACCCGCTGACCACCGTCTGCGCTCTGGTGTGCAACCATGAGAACCAGTGCGAGGGTCACTGCGTCCGCAACCGGATGCCCAGCCACGATCCCGTCCACTTCTCCATCATCGAGGACTATATCTCCACCACCTACGCCAACAAGATGACCAAGGGCCCCGCCCCCAAGAACGGCATGAAGGCTGCCGTGGTGGGTGCCGGCCCGGCCGGCCTGACCATCGCCGTGCTGCTGGCACGGTGGGGCTACGATATCACCATCTTTGATGCCCGGGATAAGATCGGCGGCGTGATGCGGTACGGTATCCCCAACTACCGCCTGCCCGACAGCGTGCTGGACGATTTCCAGTACCGCCACCTCGAGCTCAAGGATATCCATGTCCGGCCCAATACCACCATCGGCAAGACCATCACCATCGACGACCTGTTCCGCGATGGCTACAAGAGTGTGTTCATCGGTGCCGGTCTGTGGAAGGCCAACGCCATGCACATCAAGGGTGAGACCCTGGGCAACGTAGCCTTTGGCATCGACTATCTGGCCAACTCCAAGGCCTTCCGTCTGGGCGATGATATCGCCGTCATCGGCGTGGGCAACTCCGCTATGGACTGCGCGCGCACTGCCATCCGCAACGGTGCCCGCCATGTCACCTGCTACGCCCGCCGGGATGAGAGCTGCATCAGCGCCTCCGAGTACGAGGTCAGCTATGCAAAGCTGGAGGGCGTGAGTTTCCGCTTCTGCAAGGCCCCGGTGGAGATCCGGGAGAACGGCCTGATCTGCCGCGATACCGTCAAGGGGGAGGACGGCAGGTTCACCCAGGTGGAGGGCAGCGAGATGTTCTACCCCCACACCGGTGTCATCGTGTCGGTGAGCCAGGGTTCCGAGAGCAACCTCGTCAAGACCACCACCGGCATTGAGACCAACCAGAAGGGCCTGCTGACCGTCAGTGCGGACGGCAGCACCACCCGCGCGGGCGTATTTGCCGGCGGCGATGCCGTCATGGGCGCGCGCACCGTGGTCGAGGCCGTGGCCATCGCCAAGACCGTGGCGGAATCCATGGACAAATATATGAAGAGCCTGCCTGTGGACACCACTCCCGACCCCTACGCCAACATTCCCACCTTCCAGATGCCCACCCCCGACGTGCTGGGCCACCAGGAGGTATAATACTCCTTTACCGTTTCTTAGTTGACCCTCTTTGGTTCCGTCCGGTATACTGATAATATATCCGTGCATTTTTTGTACATTGCGGAAATATTTTCTCGAAAGGTCGGTGGACATCATTTTCAAAGCATCCATCCCCAAACTGCGGGAAAAATTATTGGAAGCACTGCAGGCGGTGCTTCCAATTATCGCCATCGTGCTGGTGCTCTGCTTTACCATTGCGCCGGTCTCCCCCAGCATCCTGCTTTGTTTCCTGCTGGGCGCGGCCATGATCATTGTGGGCATCATGTTCTTCACGCTGGGTGCGGAAATGAGCATGAGCCCCATGGGCGAACGGGTGGGTGCCATGCTCACCAAGAGCCGGAGCGTACCGCTCATCGTTGGCATCGGCTTCCTGCTGGGTTTTCTCATCACCATCTCGGAGCCCGATCTGCAGGTGCTGGCCAATCAGGTGCCCTCCATCCCCAACATGACCCTGATCCTCTCGGTGGCGGCAGGCGTGGGCCTGTTCCTTGTGGTGGCCTTTCTGCGTATGCTGCTGGGCATTGCCCTGCCAAAGCTCCTGGTGGTGTTCTACACCTTGATCTTTGTGCTGGCCGCCTTTGTCCCCAGGGAGTTCCTTGCCGTGGCGTTCGATTCCGGCGGCGTGACCACCGGCCCCATCACAGTCCCCTTTATCATGGCGCTGGGTGTCGGTGTCGCCGCGATTCGTTCCGACCGTCATGCCGCCGATGACAGCTTTGGTCTGGTGGCTCTCTGCTCCATCGGCCCCATCCTGGCCGTGCTGGTCCTGGGCATCCTGTTTCAGGCCAGCGACAGCACTTACCTCCCGCCTGTCCTGCCCGATGTGGAGGATTCCGTGGCACTGTGGCAGCTGTTCCATGAGGGACTGCCCACCTACCTGAAAGAGATCGCCACCTCCCTGCTGCCCATCATCCTGATGTTCGGCGTGTTCCAGCTGGCGGCCCTCAAGCTCGACAGGCGGACGCTGGGCCGCATCGGCGTGGGCCTTGCCTATACTTATATCGGTCTTGTATTATTCCTCACCGGCGCAAACGTTGGTTTTATGCCAGCCGGTAATTATATCGGACAGGTTCTGGCAGGCCAGAGCTTCCGCTGGGTGCTGGTGCCCGTCGGAATGCTCATCGGCTACTTCATCGTCAAGGCCGAGCCTGCCGTCTATGTGCTGAACAAGCAGGTGGAGGAGATCACCGATGGTGCCATCTCTGCCAATACGATGGGTGCGGCCCTCTCCGCAGGCGTGGCGCTCTCGGTGGGCCTTGCCATGGTGCGGGTGCTCACTGGCATCTCCATCCTGTGGTTCCTCATCCCGGGCTATGTGTTCGCCATCGGCATCTCGTTCGTGGTGCCCAAGCTCTACACCGCCATCGCCTTTGACGCGGGTGGCGTTGCCTCCGGCCCCATGACGGCCACCTTCCTGCTGCCGCTGGCGCAGGGGACCTGCGTGGCCGTGGGCGGCAATATCGTCACCGATGCCTTTGGCGTGGTAGCCATGGTCGCCATGACCCCTCTCATCACGGTGCAGCTCATGGGTCTGATGGCCCAGCTCAAGCAGCGCAGGGCCCGTCAGGCACAGCCCCTGCCCGCCGCCGCGCTGGCCTTTGCCGACCTGCCGGATGATGCCATCATCGAGCTGTAAGGAGGTCCCATGAATACTTTGTACTGGCTCGTCACCATCACCGACCGCCACTCCACCGATGCTTTTCTGGCGCTCTACGAGGAGCACGGGGTCACGGTCAGCCTGCGCACGGTGGGTGCGGGCACGGCGGTGCGGGAGACACTTTCCACCTTGGGCTTAGAGCAAACCGAAAAGGCCGTGCTCTTTGCCATGATCACCGCCGAGACCTGGCCCGGCCTGCAAAAAGACCTGCGCCGCAAAACGCACATCGATGTGCCGGGCACCGGCATTGCGTTCATCATCCCGGTCAGCAGCATCGGCGGCAAGCGGGCGCTGCAATTCCTGACCGAACACCAGACCTTTGCACTGAAGGAGGAGAGCACCTTGAAGGATACCCGCTACGAGCTGCTGCTCGTCATCGCCAATCAGGGCCACACCGGCTCCATCATGGATGCGGCCCGCGCCGCCGGGGCCGGCGGCGGCACTGTCATCCACGCCAAGGGCACCGGTATGGAGGGTGCCGCCCACTTTATGGGCGTGGAGCTGGTCAACGAGAAGGAACTCGTGCTCATCGTCTCCCGCACAGCCCGGAAGAACCAGATCATGCAGGCCATCATGCAGGGGGCAGACCCCAGGGCCGGGGCCATCGTGTTCTCCCTGCCGGTCACCGATACCGCCGGGCTGAAGCTGCTGGAAGAGGAGTAATGTCCTCGCCCTCTCAGGCGCTTCGCGCCAGCTTCCCAACGGGGAAGCCCTTGGCAGCTGCATCGATCACTTTGCTCTGATGGGAAGCAGCATCGGGTGGATTTTCTTAAAGTTTTCCTGTATTATAAGACCGTATGGGAGGTGCTGCTATGAAATCTACTCGTCGCTGGCAGCAGTTTTTGCTGAACAGTCTGGCTATCGTATTGGGCAACGCGCTGTATTCACTGGCGGTGGCCCTGTTTCTGGAGCCTGCCGGGCTCATCACGGGCGGTGCCACCGGCATTGCCCTGGCCTTCGGGCGGCTGACGGGGCTTTCCGTCTCCGGCTTCCTGTTCCTCTTCAACATGACCATGCTGGTCTGGGGCTGGGTAGTGCTGGGCAGGAAGTTCGCACTGAACACCCTGGCCAGCAGCGTGCTGAGCCCTGCCTTTCTGGAACTGTTCGAGCGGCTGCTGGCGGGCCGGGTGCTGACCGAGGACATCTTCCTCTGCACCATCTTCTCGGGCCTTGGCATCGGCATTGCGCTGGGCATGGTCATCCGGGCAGGCGCGTCCACCGGCGGTATGGATATCCCCCCGCTGGTGCTGCAGAAGTGGTTCCGCTGGCCGGTGTCCATCACCATGATGCTCTTTGATATCGCCATCCTGCTGGTGCAGGCGGCGTTCAGCCAGCCGGAGCAGGTGCTGTACGGCATCGTGCTGGTCATCACCCACACCATCGTCATGGATAAGATGCTGATGATGGGCGACAGCCGCACCGAGGTCAAGATCATCAGCACCCGGTCGGATGCCATCCGCTCCGCCATTCTGGACGAGATCGACCGCGGCGTGACCGTGCTCCACGGCGAGGGCGGCTACACCGGCGAACCCACAGAGGTGCTGCTCAGTGTCATCTCCAACCGGGAGCTGCCCCGGCTGGAAAAGCTGGCTCACTCCATCGACCCCGCCTGTTTCCTCATCGTCAGCCGTGTAACGGAGGTCAGCGGCCGGGGCTTTTCGATGGACAAAAAATACCAGTAATTTTTTTCTTGACAGCGATTCCGCCATCTGTTATATTGATATCAGAATATCAAAGTTGCTTTCGGGCTTTCGCGCAGGGACCCCCCTGTATTTCGGGGTTATCTGTGTGAAAGTCCGTTTTTGTTTCATACAGATAAGGAGGTTCTTATGAAGATCACCCAGTTGCCTGTTGGCAGTCGTACTGCCGCCTTGACCTGCTATGTGCAGGATATCAGCAGCGAACTTCCCGCCCTGAATCGCTGTCCCGCCATCCTCATTTGCCCGGGCGGTGCTTATACATTCTGTTCAGACCGGGAAGCCGAACCCGTGGCACTGGCTTTTTTGAATGCCGGTTACAACGCCTTTGTCCTGCGGTACAGTGTCTCCCAGAACTGCCCGGCGGAGGATGTTTTTACCCACGCCTTTGCTGAAGCACAGGAAGCGTTGGACATCCTTCACACACAGGCTGAAGAATTTCACATCGACCCGGAACAGATCGCGGTGCTTGGCTTCTCTGCCGGCGGCCATCTGGCGGCCTCTCTGGGTACGATGGGCCGGGTACGCCCTGCCGCTATGGTACTGGGCTATCCCGCGTTGACTGTGCCGGGCAAGGCACTGGGGATGGAATTGCCAGACCTTGTGGAGCAGGTGGATGCTCAAACCCCGCCCGCCTTCCTCTTCGCCACCCAAGGTGATCATCTGGTTCCCGCTGTCCAGTCCATGCAGTTTGCCTGCAAGCTGGCCGAGCGGAAAATCCCCTATGAAGTCCATGTTTTCGCCTACGGCGATCATGGTTTCTCCATGGGCACCCCCAATGTTTCCAACGCCACAAACCCGGAAAATCAGGATGCCGCCGCCTGGTTCGAGATGTCTCTGCGGTTCTTGCGCCATACCTTCCGCAAAGACACACTGGTTCCCGCCCCCGCCGAGGTGACGGAATATGGTCTGGATATGAAGATCGGCCGCCTGCTGGATGATCCTGCCGCCGCACCAGTCGTGCAGCATATCCTGCCGGAGCTGGCCCGTTACGCTTCCGAGCAGCCTGGCTGCCGGGGCATCACGGTAAACCGCCTGCAATTTTACAGCAACGGGATGTTTGATACCGCAAAGCTGACCGAATTGGACAAAGCGCTAAAAGGACTAAATTGAGGGATTGCGATGAAACGTTCTGAACTTCTTGCGCGACTTGGTTTTACTCCATTGGATGCCTGCCGTGTACGGGTCATTATTGACACCGATGCCAAAAACGAGGCTGATGATGACTTTGCCATCCTGCACCACCTGCTCACCCCGCAATTTGATGTGCGTGGTATCTGTGCTGCTCATTTTGAGGTCAAGACCACCCAAAGGGGCCTGCCACCTCACAGCATGGAGCGCAGTTACCAGGAGGTATGCCGCCTGCTGAACGCTGCACACATTGATGATATTCCTGTTCTTCACGGTTGCACAGCTCCTCTTGCCTCCCCGGATGACGCTCCCGACTGTGAAGCCGTCGAATTTCTGATTCAGGAAGCTCTGCGGGATGACCAGGCACCCCTGTACATTGCGGCCCAGGGCGCTATGACAAACATTGCTGCCGCCCTGAACCGTGCCCCGGAGATTGCTTCCCGCATCACGGTACTCTGGAACGGCGGCGGTGCCTATCCTGCCGGACGGCCGGAGTTCAATGTTCAGCAAGACCCCATTGCCTGCCGTGTTTTACTGGACAGCGCCGCCAATGTCTGGCAGATCCCACAGGATGTCTACGCCAAATTTGAGGTATCCCTTGCCGAGCTGGCTCTTCGGGTACGCCCCTGCGGCGAAGTCGGCACCTATCTCTTCCAGCAGTTGATGGACGAGTATCCTTCTGAATACAATCCCCACTTTCCTCTGCGCACTGGCGGCAACTGGACTTTAGGCGATAATACCACCATTGCTGTTCTCCTGCAAAATGGTGTCCGGCAACATTGGACGCTCCGTCCAGCCCCAGTCCTCCGGCCCGACCTGACTTATGCTGAAGCTCCCGGCCGTAAAGTCATCCGTGTCTATCACGATTTGGATGTCCGTCTTGCGTTGGAAGATTTTTACGCAAAACTGGCATTGGTTTATTCGAGATAAGTTCGCGCAGCAAAAATCCCCTCGGGCATAGCCTGAGGGGATTTTTGCTGAAATTCAAACTTTACAGCAGCGGTGCAATGACCTTGATGATCATTCCCGTGATATGGAGCAGATAGTGCTTCTGCCAGATACTTGCCGGGGTATTCTCCACGGTGCGGCACTGCTCCAGCGTGTTCTGGAAGTCCTGCTCGATCTCCCGGATACAGGGGGTGTCCACCATCCAGACCGCGTCCTCGAAGTGGTGGTACAGACTGCGGTAATCCAGATTGATCGTGCCCACCACAGCTTCCCGGCCATCCACCACGAACACCTTGGCGTGGACAAAGCCGGGTGTCCACTCGCTGATTTTCACACCCGAATCCAGCAGGGCCGAATAGTGGGTCTTGGCCAGCGCATAGGGAAAGCTCTTGTCCGGTCTGCCGGGCAGGATGAGGTGAACATCCACGCCCCGCTCGGCGGCAAACTTCAGGGCGGTTTCCAACTCGCCGTCCAAAATGAGGTAGGGGGTCATAATATGGATGTAGTCCCGGGCCCGGTTGAGCAGGTCGATATAGACCATCTCGCCCACCCGTTCACCGTCCAGCGGGCAGTCCCCGTAGGGAGCCGCCACGCCCTTGGCGTTCTCCGGCACCGGGATGGGCTGGGAGAGAAACGCCTCAAACTCCGGTTCCTTCAGAATGCTCCACATCTGCAGGAACTGCGCCGTCAGTGAGCGGACGGCCTCGCCCTCCAGCATCACGGCGGCATCCTTCCAGCGGCCATGCTTCTGGATGTGGTTGATGTACTCGTCGGCAAGGTTCACACCGCCGGTAAAGCCCACCCTGCCATCGATGACCAGAATTTTTCGGTGATCCCGGTAATTATAATGGGTAGAGACAAATGGCTGCACCGGACTGAACACCTTGCACTGGATGCTCAATTGTTCCAGCAGTGCCGGTTAATTACGGGGCAGGGTGGAGAACTCGCAGGTGCCGTCATACATCACCCGGACATCCACGCCCTGTGCGGCCTTGCGGGCCAGCACCTCGAGGATCTTGCCCCACATCAGGCCCTCATCGATGATGAAGTATTCGACAAAAATGTATTTTTCCGCTGTTTCCAGCTGGCGGAGCAGCTCCTCGAACTTGGCTTCACCTCCGGGAAAGTAGGTCACAGCGGTGTTCTCGTATACCGGGAACCCGCCGCCCCGCCCGTACAGATACTTTGCCAGCGAAGCCGCTCCTGGTTCTCTCTGTTGCAGCCGCTCCACCACCGCCGGGTTCTGGGGCAGGCAGGTGCGAAGCTGATCTTCCAATTCCATCAGCCGCTTGCGCAGGATATTATGTCCGAAGTTGCTCTTGACATAAAAGAACAGCGGGATTCCCACCACCGGTGCAATGGCAACGACCACCATCCAGGTGATCTTGGCGCTGTTGTCCATCTTGCTGTTGAGCAGGTAGACCACCATCACCGCCGTGATGACCACA
>CALDLZ010000149.1 GCA_937915335.1 uncultured Faecalibacterium sp. | reverse complement strand
GCCGTCTATCTGACCGAATACGCCACCAACCGCCGCCTCATTGAGATCATCGAGTTCACCAACGAGACGCTGGCGGGCATCCCCAGCATCATCTATGGTCTGGTGGGTATGCTGGTCTTTGCCCAGACCCTGGGTTTCCAGACCTGCCTGCTCTCCGGTTCGTTGACACTGGTGATTATGAATCTGCCCACCATCATCCGCACCACCCAGGAATCCCTGAAAACGGTGCCCCAGGGCTACCGTGAGGGCGCGCTGGGTCTGGGCGCCGGCAAGTGGCATATCATCCGCACCATCGTGCTGCCCTGCAGCATTGACGGCATCGTTACCGGCTGCATTCTGGCTGTGGGCCGTATCGTGGGCGAAAGCGCCGCCCTGCTCTTCACCGCCGGTGCCGCCGAGGTCATTGCCAAGGGCATCATCAAGGCCTACACCTCCAACGGCGCGACCCTGTCCGTCCTGCTTTATCTCCGTGCCTTTGAGGATGGCGACTTCGACTCGGCCTGGGCCATCGGCGCGGTGCTGCTGGTGCTGGTGCTTGTCATCAACCTGGCCGCCCGGATGGCAAAGACGAAATTGAAGCAGAAACAGTAAGAGGTTTCAAAATATGTCTGAATCAACCCCTATTATCACCGCCAAAAACCTGAACCTCTGGTACGGGGATTTCAAGGCACTGAAGGATATTTCACTGGACGTGGGCGAGCGGGAGATCACGGCCCTCATCGGGCCCTCCGGCTGTGGCAAGTCCACCTTCTTGAAAACGCTGAACCGGATGAACGACCTTGTGCCCGGTGTCCGCATTGAGGGCGATGTTCGCCTGAAGGGGCAGGATATCTTTGCCCGGGAGATGCAGCCCACTGAGCTGCGCCGCCGGGTGGGTATGGTGTTCCAGAAGGCCAACCCCTTCCCCATGAGCATCTATGATAACATCACCTACGGCCCCAAACTGCACGGCGTGCGGAACAAGGCCGAGTTGGATGAGCTGGTGGAAAGCTCTCTGAAAGGTGCCGCTCTCTGGAATGAGGTCAAGGACCGCCTGAAAAAGAGCGCCCTGGGCCTTTCGGGCGGGCAGCAGCAGCGTCTGTGCATCGCCCGCGCCCTGGCTGTCAAGCCGGAAGTCCTGCTGATGGATGAGCCCACCAGTGCTCTGGACCCCGGCTCCACCATGAAGGTGGAGGAGCTGATGAGCGAGCTCAAGAAAAACTACACCGTGGTCATCGTGACCCATAACATGCAGCAGGCGGCCCGTATCAGCGACCGCACCGCTTTCTTCCTGCTGGGCGAGCTGGTGGAGGTTGGCCCCACGGCGCAGATCTTCAGCACCCCGCAGGATAAGCGCACCGAGGATTATATCTCGGGCCGGTTCGGTTAAGGAGGAGCCTTTTTGCCATGAGCACTCGCACACAGTATGAATCTGACCTTGCCGCCCTGAAAACCGCCCTGGCTGAGATGGGGCAGAACTCTGCCGATGCCGTGGAAGCGGCCCTTGAGGCCCTGTGCACCGCTGATGCCGAGGCAGCTGCCGCCATTGTCAAAGGGGATGGCCGCATCAACAACATGGAGCAGGACATCGAGCACCGCTGCATGACCCTGCTGCTTCGGCAGCAGCCCGTGGCGGGTGACCTACGCCGCATTTCCACCGCTATGAAGGTGGTCACGGATGTGGAGCGTATCGGCGACCACGCCGCTGATATCGCCGAGATCATCCCCCATCTGGTCACTGTCCGCAGGGAGGGCGACCCGGCGGTGAGCCAGGCCATCAAGATGGGCCAGAAAGCCCACAAGATGATCCTGGATGCCCTCGCCGCCCTGACTGCTGAGGACGAGAAAGCCGCCCTCAATGTCATTGCCGCCGACGACGAGGTGGACTACGATTTCAACGCCATCAAGCGCCAGCTTGCCCAGGAGATCGCCGCAGATCCCGGCAAGGTGGATGCCGCCCTTGACCTGCTGATGGTCATTAAGTATCTGGAGCGCATCGGCGACCACGCCGTGAACCTTGCCGAGTGGGTGGAGTTCGTGCGCACGGGGCGGTATCATAACGAAAATATGTTCTGATCTTTTTGTATTTTCATTCTCCTGAAAAAGAGCTGCTGCACAGTATGCGGTGGCTCTTTTTCGTTAATGCCCTCACCCTCTCAGTCTCGCTTCGCTCGCCAGCTCCCCCAAAGGGGGAGCCAAAGCATCAAGACAGTAAACAACTGCAAATTTGCAGAACATTAACCCGAAGCCGCAATTGCCTCTCCCTTTGGGAGAGGTGGCATTGCGTCAGCAATGACGGAGAGGGCGAGCCCTCTAAAATTTTTAATCAACCCTGCAATTATCCGCAAACCTGGACCGTATTATAGTCAGAAAGGCTTCCCAGAAAGCCTGATGAACTGGCTGCGGCGGGTGTCCGGCATCCCCCTGTCCCCGCCCGCCGCTGCCGCAACGGAGGGTTTTACGCTATGGTACAGACCAAGAATTTCCCGCCGGAGACGCGCGGCGAGGCGGTCAGCCGCGAAGCGCTCGTCCAGGCGGCATTACAGGAAATCACCCAGAATTACCGTGAAGCAAGCCTTTCCAATGTGGCCCGCAGTTACGGCGTTTCGCTGGCGTATGTCAGCGAGTGCGTCCGGGCCCAGACCGGAAAGACCTATAAGGAACTGCTGCAGAAGCACCGGATGGAGACCGCCGCCCGTCTGCTGCGCCGCAGTGACCTGAACATCCAGCAGATCATCACCCAGGTGGGTTACGAGAACACCAGCTACTTCTACCGCCTGTTCCACGAGCGGTACGGCCAGAGCCCCCGCGAGTACCGCCGGGCCCGCAGTCAGCGCGCATAAGAACAGCCCTCTCTGTCAGCGAGACCGAGAGGGTTGTTTTTTGCGCCTGAATTGTGCTAGAATAAACAAAAACGATGGGTGCGGGCTTGCCCGGCACCCGCAAGAGAGGTTGGAGTAAGATGTTTCGTGGAGCAAGACGTGCGGATCTGGACGCAATCCTGAAAATTTATGCCCGCGCCCGGCAGCAGATGGCGGATTCCGGCAACCCGACCCAGTGGGGTGACCACTTCCCGCCGCAGGAGCTGCTGGAAGAGGACATCGATTCCAACCGGCTTTTCCTCTACCTCGTCAACGGGGAACTGGAGGGTGTGTTCGCCTTTATCCTGGGCCCCGACCCCACCTACGCCAAGATCGAGGACGGCCAGTGGCTCAACGATACCCTGCCCTACGGCACCATCCACCGGCTGGCTTCGGCGGGCAAACGCCCGGGCGTGGCCACCGAGGTCATCACCTGGTGTCTGGAGCACTGCGAAAGCCTGCGTGCTGACACCCACGCCAATAATAAGATCATGCAGCACCTGCTGGAGAAAAACGGCTTCACCCGCTGCGGCATTATCCACACGGATGACGGAACTCCCCGCATCGCCTACCAGAGAATGTCCCTTACCCTGCCACTGCGCATGGATTAAAATGCAAAACGCGCCGCCCCACCGGAAACGATGGAGCGGCGCTGTTTTTATGTCGGTTTGTCAAGAGTTCTCCCTTTGGGAGAGCTGTCGAGCGAAGCGAGACTGAGAGGGTGAACCCGCTATCAGGAAAGCAGATTCGTCATCTGACCCTCAAGCGTGGAGATTTCCACTGGGGGTTCTTCTTGCTCCTGCTGGAAATACTTCTCGTACAGCTCCATGCCGATGCGGTAGCCCTGCCATGCAAGGACTGCCGTGCCTGCACCGGCCACGCCGATGATAGCGGCGGTGCCCAGAATGCCGGGCTCACTCTCGATGGTGGCATCCCGGTACTGGGCTTCCACGGTCACGGTGCTGCCCTTGGTTGCGCTGTCCGCCGGGATGATAAAGCTTTCCTCGTTGTAGGCGACCGCCGGGTTGCCCAGCAGTCCCTCGTCACTGATGGCCCACAGGTCGAACACCATGCCCTCGGGCACGGCGCTCTGGTTCAGCGTCACCTTCACCGCGGCATCCACCGGCACGCTGGCGCTGGTTATGGCTTCGCCGCCGTTGTAAGTGAACGTGCCGCCCTTCACCGTCAGGGTGTAGGTGGAGACTTCAGGTTCCGGTTTGGGCTCGGGTTTCGGTTCGGGCTCGGGTTTCGGGTCAACAGGTTTGGGGTCATATTTGCCCAAGGTAATAGTGTCTGTATTGGTGGGTGGTGCACTAAAAGTGACAAAAAAACCGTCGGCATCACAGTAACATGCTATATTCTGTGCCCATTCTTCCAACTGCATCTGTGCGTTATCGAACGTGATACCAATGGAAAATGGCGTGCGAAGTGACCAGAATAAAACCTTGACGTTTGTTGGGAACATGGAATCGCTATTAGGGATAATATAACAAGGATTTTTGATATAGTTAATGGATACAGCGCGGATGGAATTTGGAGGTATCACATTCAATGTATAGCCGGGAGAGGTCAAGCCACCGGTTGGCTTGATTTTGAAAAGACCACCATTTATGGTGCCTGAGTTATTTACCGTTGCTGTAAATGTGCCATTTTCAATCGTGCCATCAGATTCATTGGAAACGACAGAAGAAAAAAATCCGTCGATGATAGTACCATGATTTGTAACGGCAGTATGGTAACCGCCACTATTTATGACGCCATGGTTGATGATTTTGACATCGGGATTATCACTATCATAGAAGTCTCCATTTATAATGGTTGCGTTTTTTCCTATGACGGTAGAACATAAAATACTATTTTGATCCAGTCGGATGCTTCCGTAAGCTGTTAAATCATAGGTGGTAGGATTTTCTGGGGCTATGGTCAAAACTTTATTTGTTTCATCATAACTCCAGCCATCACCAATATAAATTTTATTTCCATTGGTATCGGTTGTAGAATCTATACCATCAAGAATCGGATAACCTTGCCTAAATTGTAAAGGCTTTGAGTTAGAGCCGCTCTCCTCCGCCCACGCTGTGATCGCCGACACGGGCAGGAGCGTCAC
This sequence comes from uncultured Faecalibacterium sp., assembly GCA_937915335.1. GTDB lineage: Bacteria > Bacillota > Clostridia > Oscillospirales > Ruminococcaceae > Faecalibacterium. The sequence goes on along the minus strand of CALDLZ010000149.1, from coordinate 1,138 downwards.
CGCCATGCACAGAGCCACCAGCAGGCTGACAAGCCGTTTCTTCATAGGGGGTTCCTCACTTTCGTTGGGCCGGAAATGGGGCTCCGGCAAAAATAGATGCTCTTACTACCTTAAATACACAGCGTGCGGAATCCTTTCACCCTTTTTCAACAAAATTTGCAAAAAAGAAAACGGACTGCCGGGTGAGCCATCCCTTGACAATCCGTTGAAAATTGACTATACTACAAATAGAAAGGGTGCTGACTAGCAATGTTTGGTCAGCTTCCCGCTTCTAGTGGATCAAAAAAGATTGACCGTTCGAGTTGGGGAACTGTGGCGGTCAATCTTCTTTGTTTTTATCGCTTTTCTCGTGAGAAATTTTCCATCCGGCATCAAATGATGCTTTCGCAACTGTAACAAGCAGTGCCAGCAAGCTGATTACTACCGTCAACAGAGCGCAAACTTCTGTCAGAGTCATCCGACATCCCTCCCTTCGCCTGAAAGGCTCCGGGAAAGGGCCAAAAAAGTTCCGCTTCCCGGAGCAGCATTGCCGCTTGTGCGGCGTTGTAAGCACACCAGGAGCGAGAAGCATGACCACCTGCATTGCAGACAGCACCCTTTTTCCTGCTGTTTCCAGCATTAGTTACAGTATAACATAGTATTTTACAATTTTCAATTGCAACAGCGCGCCCCCGTGTACTTCCGATGAAGTGTGCGGGGGCGCTTTTTCCATCGAACTGGGGCTTGTGGAGCGGGGGCAATCGTTCTATAATACAAACTGTGAACGCAGTGAACGAATCGCAAAAGGGGTGGAACGTATGGACAAGAAACTGAATGATGCCGTGGCGGCGCTGCGGCCCCAGATGGTGGCGGCGCTTCAACGGCTGGTGCGTAAGCGCAGTGTGGAGGCTGACCCACTGCCGGGCAAGCCCTTCGGCGAGGATGTGGATGCCTGCTTTACCGAGGCGTTGACTCTCTGCCGGGAGCTGGGTTTTGAGACCACCGATCTGGATCGGCACATCGGCTGGTGCGAGATCGGTGCCGGCGACGAGATGGTGGCGGTGCTGGGGCATCTGGATGTGGTGCCCGAGGGCGAGGGCTGGTGTCACCCGCCCTACGCCGCCGAGATCGAGGGCGGAAGGCTGTATGGTCGGGGCTC
>CALDLZ010000148.1 GCA_937915335.1 uncultured Faecalibacterium sp. | reverse complement strand
CGGGTCGGATGCAAAATCCGCCAGCAGACTTTCGGCAAGGTCCTCGCTCTGCTTTTCGGTGCCGACGATGGGGCTGATCTCGGTATGGATCACAGCCTTCATCATCTGGATGGATGGTGCGCTGGCTTCCAGCCGGACACCGTACCGCCCGCCCTGCCGGACGATCTCGGGCTCTTCCAACGAAAGCTCTTCGATGCTGGGCATCACGATGCCGTAGCCGGTGGTCTCCACCTGTTCCAGCGCACTGCGGATCTTCTCATATTCCCGCTTTGCCCGGGAAAGCTCGATGATGCAGGGCATCAGGCCCGCTTCGCCGCCGATCTCCAGCCCGGTCTGCTCGCTGAGGACACGGTAGAACACCTCCGGCTTGAGCAGAACGGTCACCCGCACCACGCCATCTGAAAGGTTCATCCCGCTCAGGGCGGATTCCTGCACCGAATCGCTGGCGAGAGCCCCGGCGCTGTTCTGAGCCGGGACATCCTTCATCCGGCTGATCTTCTCCGAAAACTGCATAGCCGCTGTATAAATTTCATTCTGGAGCCAGTGGCCTTTATCCAGCATCGTCACCCAGCGGGGAATGGCAAAATCCAGTTCCCGCACCGGGAACTCATAGAGCACCCTCTGCAAAATCGACAACAGGTCGTCTTTCTGTAAATCCAGACAGCTCACCGGCAGGACACTGCGCCCGTAAATCTGTTCCAGCTCCGCAGCCAGCGCCTTTGTCTCAGGTGCTTCCGGGCGGGTACTGTTGAGCAGGATGACAAAAGGCTTGCCCAGTGCTTCCAACTCCTCCACCACCCGCTTTTCAGCAGGCAGGTAGTTTTCCCGGGGGATCTCGCTGATAGAGCCGTCGGTGGTGACAACGATCCCGATGGTGGAATGATCCCGGATGACCTTGCGGGTGCCGGTCTCGGCGGCAAGGTCAAAAGGGATCTCCTCCTCGAACCACGGGCTCTTGACCATGCGGGGCTTCTCGTCCTCCTCGTGGCCCATGGCTCCCTCCACCATATAGCCAACGCAGTCGATGAGCCGGATACGGCACTCGCCGCCGCCCTCCAACTGGAGCGGCACCGCCTGCTCCGGGATGAACTTTGGCTCGGTGGTCATAATGGTGCGCCCTGCCGCCGATTGGGGCAGCTCATCCCGGGCCCGGAGCTTTGCATCCGCCGGGCCGATGGCGGGCAGCACCAGCTGTTCCATGAACTGCTTAATGAGGGTACTCTTGCCGGTGCGTACCGGCCCCCCCACGCCAACAAAATTTTCCCCGCCGGTGCGCGCCCCGATCTCCCGGCAGACAGTGGCTTCCAAACGCTCCTGTTTTTCCAAATCACTCTCTCCTCTCTCCCGTCCGCACCGGGCGGCAAGGCCGCGCCTTCTGCGTCTGCTTCTCGGAAACAGTCTATTCGGACAGGCGGCAGGATATGAGCGATACCGGGTAAAAAAGTGTCGGTTGACGGAAAATCTTTCCTGCGCTACAATAGAAAAAACTGTATGGAAAGGCGTGACACAGATGGAGTGGAAGGTTTATTTTGAGGACAATCCGGGCTGCCACCGTGCCCATCGGGGCCGTCCGGGGCAGGAAGTGTCCTGCGGGGCACACTCGGTGTGGGGCGGACAGCATTTCATCATCCCGGCGATTTACCTTTGCGGAAAAGGGCTGGTTGTAGACATCTGCCGCCGGGTGGAGCGTGAAGCGCTTGAGGCGCATTATCAGAAGTTGGCCGCTTATGAAGGGATGGATCTTGATGAATGCCCGCCGGAAGTTGTTGAACTGGCCGAAGCAGAGGACCCGTTTGGTTCTTTTGACTACCTGCCAAGTGTAACCATCAACGGAAAGGCTGTGGAGTACAGCCGCGGTGCCGGGGAATATTATAACCCTCTCCGCTCCGAAGAGGAGATCGTTTGCAGCTATGAACAGGCCGCGCGGTACATCGTGAAGCACTACGGGCTCGACCCGGAACAAGGCTGGGATCTCCGACAGTGGAGCTTTCCTTGGGCGACAAAGCGCAGGCCCTCCCACATTACCGGCCTGACACTGACCCTCACCCAGCGGGAACAGCCTGCCGAAGCGGCACAGTTTACGGCAGCGCCCGGAAAGGTCGTGGAGTTTGCCCACCCCGTTACCGGTGTGCCCTGCGTGCTGATGGTCAAAGACCTGAGACCGGCCCGGCTGCCGGAGCGAGAACTGCCCCACATGGGGCCGCCCATGGAATGGCCCCGGGAATTTGTGGAAATGACTTACACCCTGACCCCCGCCGTAACCACCGGCTGGGTGCAGGTGAACGACTGCGCCCCTAGTGATAAGCCCATCCGGAAAAGCGACGCTCCCACGGAGGATGGAGTCATTGGCATCATCGGCGGGACAGATGGCCCGACCGCGATCTTTGTGGCCGGGGAGAAGCAGGACGATGCCCTCACCGCCTGTTCCTCACTCCACTTTGCACCGGCGGCACCCGAAAGCATCCGGTGGAAAGTGGTCTATTACCAGAAGCAGTTCCCGGAAGAAACGATCTCTCTTTTATAACGAGAAAAGGACGGCAGAACGCCGTCCTTTTTTGCTGTTCAAATCAACTTGATGGCCACCGCTTCGCTGGTGCGGTCCTGCGCCTCGTTGGTGCGCTCTGGGTCATCCAGCATATAGCGGAGAAGCAGCACCTCGCCCACATAGAGCACCGCCACTTTGATGGGAATGCTGCCGGAATCCAGCGGGCTCTCCTGTGCGCCGCACCGCAGCACCACATCCGCCATGGCCGCGCCGGGAGAATCCTCATAATGGGTGAGCAGAATGATCTTTGCGCCGGAAGCTTTGGCCGTGCGCAGAGTCTCCAGCATATCACGGGTCGCACCGGAATAGGAGATAAAGAGCACCACATCCTCCGGGCCCATCAGGCTGGCGGCCAGGATCTGCAAATGGCTGTCCCCCGCCGTGCGGAACTTGTTGGACAGGCTGGAAAAGCGGGCACAGATATCATTGGCCAGCAGCATGCTGCCACCCTGACCCAGGCAGAACACCTGCCGGGCCGCCCGCATCAGATCCACGGCCTGTTCCACGGCTTCGGGCGATAGAGAGTTCTGCGTGCCATTGATGGCGGTGAGAAACAGGCCGCTGGCGTGCTCGCACAGGCTGGCCGTGGTCGCGCCCGGCTCCGGCTCGTGCTGGTTGACCAGCGCGCCGGTGGCGTTGGCCTGGGCCAGCGCAATGCGCATTTCGTGGTACCCTTCAAACCCCAGCGCCCGGCAGAAGCGGAATACCGTAGCCTCCGCCACCTTGCACTCCCGCGCAAGGGACGAGATGGAAAGGTACTGTGCTTCGTCGGCGTGGTGGATAAGGTAATCCGCCACCGCGCGCCCGGACTTGGTCAGGTCATCCTGCCGCTGCTGCAGCAGCTCCCAGAAGTTCGTGGTCGTAGACATGATGCTCTCCTTTTCCTTCTCCGTTTCCCGCAGGAGGGCCAGCCGCACATGCCGACGCCATTGTCGGGAACTTTTCCTATAAAGAAAGTATAAAAGAATCCCTGCCGATTGGCAAGAGTGGGTTTGACTACAATTTCACGCTCTTTTCTGTGCAGAGCGTCCAAATTTGGCGCAAAAGTATTACTCATTTATGAAAAACGTTTTCAAAATCCCCACTTTTTCTGCTCTCCCGGCCCGAAAACTATTTTCAAAAATAAAAAGTCCGATTTTTCTGAAATAGTTACAAAACAAATACAAAGAGAGGTTTTTCTGTGAATTTTGTTCAAAAGGTCTGTCTTTTCGCTAAAGTTGTGCGAGATGAACAAGAAATCCTTTTCAAAATTGTATAAACGCACGATGGACAAAATGAAAGTTTTTTTCTATAATAAGGCCAATAGAAGCGGTTCCCACACGAGGGCCGCAGGAGAATCGAAAATCAATCAGTAAGGAGAAGGTTCTTATGAAAAACAGTATTTCTCGCCGTTCTTTCCTGAAGGCCGTGGGTGTCTTGGGCGCAGCCGGTGCGCTGGCCGCATGTGGCGGCTCTTCCTCCAGCAGCACTGCCGCTTCTTCCACTGCAGCTTCCGCAGCTGGGAGCACCGCTTCCGCAGGCGCTAACATCAAGCTGTGGACATACCCCATCGGTGGCTGGGGCAATGATGATACCGTACAGGAGCTGATCTCCAGCTTCAACGCAAAGTATCCCGATATCAAGGTCAGCGTTGAGTACCTGGATTACACCAACGGTGATGACCAGGTCAATACCGCGATCGAAGGCGGCAGCGCACCCGACCTGGTGATGGAAGGTCCCGAGCGTCTGGTTGCCAACTGGGGCGCAAAGGGCGTTATGGTTCCCCTGAACGACCTGTGGACCGAAGATGCCAAGAAGGACATTTACGAGTCCGTTGAGGCCGCCTGCAAGAACACCGCTGGTGACTACTACGAGTATCCCCTGTGCATGACCGCACACTGCATGGCCGTCAACATGACCAAAGTGAAGGAAGTGGGTGCCGACAAGTATCTCGACACCGACAAGCATACTTGGAGCACGGACGACTTCCTGAGCACCGTGGACGCTCTGTACAAGGGCGGCTACGAGAATGTGGCAGCCGTTTACTGCGGAGGTCAGGGCGGTGACCAGGGTACCCGTGCCATCATCAACAACATGTACGGCGGCACCTTCACCGACGACGCACACACCAAGTACACCGCTGAC
>CALDLZ010000147.1 GCA_937915335.1 uncultured Faecalibacterium sp. | reverse complement strand
ACCTTCGGGTCGATGCCGAACAGCTTTGCGGTCTTAGCAGTCTCAACAGCGACCTCAGCCAGCTTTGCGGAAGCAGCGACCTTGACCTCACCGGTAGCCTTATCAATGGTATCGGTGTAATCAATGTTAACGGCGCAGTCGCCCATAGCGATACGCTTCAGACCCTCTTCGCCGCAGTCGCGGTCCAGAATAAAGCAAGAGCTCACCAGATGTGCGCCCTTCTTGGTCTTGACCAGCTGCAGCGCGGGACGGATGGTATCAGCGGTGGAGTAAGTAGCGCCGCCCAGCAGGCAGTCAGCCTTGCCCATCTTGACCAGCATGGTGCCGAAGTAGTTGGACTTCTTCAGCAGTGCGGTGCACTCCTCAGCGGTCTGCTTGCCCTTACGCAGCTCGACCATTGCGTTGACCATCTCATCGAAACCTGCGTAGTTCTCAGGGTCGATGATCTCGGCAGCGGAAATATCAAAATTACCGGCGGCGGCAGCAGCCTTGCACTCAGCCTCGTTGCCCACCATGACGACCTTCAGAACGCCCTCGGCCAGCAGCTTTGCGGCGGCCTCCAGAATACGGGGATCATTGCCCTCGGTGAAAACGATCGTCTTGGGATTTGCCTTCAGCTGTGCTACCAGCGGTGCAAACATATCAGCCATTGTGATTACCTCCGAATTTACTTTCCAATATTCGCACCCGGGTGCCTGTTGGACACAAGGATGCCTTTCTCTTTTATTCTAGCACACCCGGCAAAAAGTTCAAGACAAAATTGGCTTTTTGTGCTATTATTTTAGAAGAAAACGCGCTTCAATTTGTGAATAAAATATCATTTCAATTTCGAGGAGAGTTACCCGCTATGGATTGGGATACATTAAAGGCCGAGTGCCTTGCCTGCCGCCGGTGTGAGCTGTGCTCCACCCGCACCAACGTGGTGTTCGGGCAGGGCGTGCAGAACGCCGAGGTGCTGTTTGTGGGCGAGGGCCCAGGCCAGAGCGAGGACGAGCAGGGCCTGCCCTTTGTGGGCCGCAGCGGCCAATTGCTGGACAAATACCTGTTCGCCATCGACCTTGACCGGGGCCAGAACTGCTATATCGCCAACATCGTCAAATGCCGCCCACCCCAGAACCGTGACCCGCTGCCCGCCGAGAGCGAAGCCTGTATGCCCTGGCTCCGGGAGCAGTTCCGGCTGTTACAGCCCAAGATCGTGGTCTGTCTGGGCCGCATCGCCTCCCAGCGGATGATCCGCACCGACTTCTCCGTGACCAAAGAGCACGGCACGTTTATTGAAAAGAACGGCGTGTGGTTCATGGGCACCTTCCATCCCGCCGCCCTGCTCCGGCAGGCGCAGAACAAGCCCGCCGCCTTTGCGGACTTTGTGGCGCTGCGGGAGAAGATCCACGAGGTGTGCGAGCACACTTATTAAATCAACCCCTCAGTCGCCTGCGGCGACAGCCCCCCTAGTCGTGGGGCCCTTGGCATAACAGAAAGCTTGCAGCACATAACTCAGCACCCGACTGAGTATCATCCCCTTTCACTTTTGCATACTCTAAAGCAAAAGTGAGGTGTTTATTATGGAAGCTGTGCGAAGCCATTCTGTCGATTTTTTCCTTGGAGCCACCACACCGGCGGGGTTCAAGGGCTATTTCGAGCCCCTGCGGCGGGAACCCGGGATGCAGATGCTGCTCATCAAAAGCGGGCCGGGGTGCGGCAAATCCACCCTGATGAAACATCTGGCCCAGGCCGCCGAGCAGCAGGGCCAGCGCGTTGAGAAGATCCATTGTGCCAGCGACCCGGATAGTCTGGACGGGGTCATCTTCCTCGACCAGAAGCGTGCCATCATCGATGCCACCGCGCCCCATGTGGTGGAGCCGGATGCCCCCGGAGCCGATGAACTGGTGATAAGCCTGTACCACACCATCAGCGCCGAGAAGCTGGCTCCCCGCCGGGACGAAATCAAAGCGCTGTTTGCCCGAAACGCTGCTCTGCGGGGCCGGGCGGCACGGTATATCGCGTCGGCGGGCAGCCTGATGCTGGACAGCCGGCGGGCCGAAGCCTGCAGTGCCAACTTTGAGAAGGTGCGCCGCTACGTCAAGCGGCTCTGTACCCGGCTGCTCCCCCGCACCGAGGACACCGCCAGCGAGGAGCTGCGCCTGCTCTCTGCCATCACCCCCAAGGGGATGGTATTCTACCGGGGCACCGTGGAGGCGCTGGCCGACAAGTATGTGGTGTTCCGGGATGACTACGGGGCTGTCTCCCGCCTGCTGCTGGAGCTCATTCGTGCCGAAGCGCTGGCCCGGGGCTACCATATCATCACCTGCCCCTGCGCCATGCACCCGGAGGATCAGATCGACCACATCTTCATCCCGGCCCTGCGGCTGGCCTTCCTGACCGATAACCGCTGGCATCCTGTCCAGCTGCCCGGCGTTCAGGCGGTACGCTGTACCCGCTTTGTGGACCGGGAAAATCTGTCCGGCTATCGGGCACGCCTGCGCTTTAACGAGCGCGCCGCCGCCGAGCTCGTCGACCAGGCCGTGGCCCTGATGGCTCAGGCCAAGAGCTGCCATGATGAGTTGGAAATGTATTATCGGGCCGCCGTTGATTTTAAGGAAGTGGAACGCATCACCAATAATTGCCAAAAGTTACTGCTAGGGTAAACGTAGTTCTGAAAGGAAGTGAATCCAATGCCGACCATCCGTCTGTCTGTCCGGGAGCTGGTGGAGTTTCTGCTCCGCACCGGCAGCATCGACAGCCGCTTTACCGGCTTCGACCGGGCCAACGAGGGTGCGCGCATCCACCGCAAACTGCAAAAGGCGGCGGGCGAGGGCTATGCCGCCGAGGTATTCCTCACGACAGAGCGAATGGTGGAGGGCATTGGGTTCACCATCGAAGGCCGGGCCGATGGCATCTTCACCGACGAGGACGGCACCGTGGTCATTGACGAGATCAAGACCACTGCCGTGCCCACGGATGCCATCACCGAAAATATGAATCCCTGCCACTGGGCGCAGGGCATGGTGTATGGGGCCATCTACGCAGAACAGCGGGCCCTTGAAAAAATCGACGTTCGGCTGACCTATTCCCAGATCGACACGGAGGAGATCATCCGCTATGTCCGGCACTTCACCGCCACCGAGCTGGACACCTTCCTGCAGGGGCTGTTACAGCAGTACCTGCCCTGGGCCCGGCGGCAGCTGGACTGGGTGGAGGCCCGGAACCAGAGCCTTCGGACGCTGAAATTCCCGTTCCCGGCCTACCGGCCCGGCCAGCGGGCCCTTGCCGGGGAAATCTACCGTGCCTGCACAGCGGGCAAAACCGAGCGCAAGGGCGGTGCCCGGCTGTTCTGTCAGGCCCCCACCGGTATCGGCAAAACCATGAGCGCCCTCTTTCCCGCACTGAAAGCCATGGGCGAGGGCAAGGGCGAGAAAATTTTCTACCTGACTGCCCGCAACACGACCCGGGCCGCCGCTGAGGATGCGCTGACCCGCCTGCGGGCGGCAGACCCGGCCCTTGTTCTGCGCAGTGTGACGCTTTCGGCCAAGGATAAGGCCTGCCTGTGTAAGGATTCCGAGGGTCATCCCGCCTGCCTGCCGGAAAGCTGCCCCTATGCCAACGGTTACTACGAACGTCTGAAGGATGCGCTGGCTGACCTGCTGGACAGCGCCGGCACCTTTGACCGGGCCATCCTGGCCGAGACCGCCCGGAAGCACACCGTCTGCCCCTTTGAGTTGGGGCTTGACCTGAGCGAGTGGTGTGATGTGGTCATCGGGGACTACAACTATCTGTTCGACCCCACCGTGCACCTGCGGCGGTTCTTCGACGCGGCGGGCGATTACCTCTTCCTCATCGACGAGGCCCACAATCTGCCTGACCGGGCCCGGGCCATGTATTCGGCACGGTTCTGCAAGAGCAGCCTGACTGAAACCAGACGGGCCATCGGCCGGGGCAAAAGCAGCCTGAAAACCGCACTTGCCAAGGCAGACAAGCGCTTTCTCGAAGCCCGGCGGGCTGTGGCAAAGCTGGCACCCCGCCGGGGCACCGCCCTGCCGGACACTGCCGAGGAGCAGGCCCGGCAGACCAGTTTGCTGGATGCCGAGCCCGCAGAGCCCGCTTTCACCTTACCTGAGCCTCTGCTGGCGCAGGACGGCACAGTATTTTTGCGGGAGCTGCCCAAAGAGCTGCTCAAACCACTGTTCAGCCTGCTGCCCTCCCTGCAGGACTGGCTGGAAGCCAACCCGGATGCCGATGCACACGCCCAGCTGCTGGACCTCTATTTTGCGGTGCAGGACATCACCCGGGCGGCTGAACGTTATGACGAGCATTTTGTCACCCAGCTGACGGCCCGGGGCAGCGAGCTGGAATGGGAGCTGCTCTGTCTTGACCCCGCCCCCTTTGTGGATACCAGCCTTGCCGCCGGGCGCGCGGCGGCGCTGTTCAGTGCAACACTCACCCCACCGGGTTATTACCGCGCCGTACTGGGCTGTGCCGATGCCCGGGCCGTGGCGCTGGAAAGCCCCTTCCCACCCGAGCACCTGGGGCTCTACTGCCTGCCCGGCATCTCCACCCGCTACCGGGACCGGGATGCCAGCGTGCAGGCCGTCTCAGATGCACTGGCCGCGCTGGCCCGGGCCAAAACCGGCAATTACCTCGCCTTCTTCCCCAGCTATGCCTATCTGCGGCAGGTGCACGAGGATTTCACCGCCCGCTACCCGGACATTGAAACGCTGGCTCAGGAAAGTGGTCTGGACGACGCGGCCCGGGCGGCGTTTCTGGAACGGTTCAGCCCAAACCCCGCCAGCACTCTGCTGGGCTTCGGAGTCATGGGCGGCATCTTCGGCGAGGGGGTCGATCTGGTGGGCGACCGGCTCATCGGGTGCGCCATCGTGGGGGTGGGCTTACCTCAGGTGAACCCCCGCCAGGAAATCCTCCGCCGTTACTATGATGAGGCCAGCGGCACCGGCTTCGATTACGCCTACCGCTTCCCGGGGATGAACAAGGTGCTGCAGGCCGCCGGGCGGGTCATCCGCACCCAGGAGGACAAGGGCGTGGTGCTGCTGCTGGATGACCGCTTTGCCTGCGCCGAGTACACCCGTCTGTTCCCCCGCCACTGGCACCAGCTGCAATATCTGCGCAGTACCGCAGAGCTGGAGCAGCAGCTTGCCGCCTTCTGGAAGTAGAACAAATAAAACAAACAAAAAGCACTTGTCAGCGGCAAAACCGACAGGTGCTTTTTTCACTTTTCTTATTTCAGGCAGATCTCCTTGACCAGCTTAGCCCACTCCTCCGGATAGCAGACCAGCAGCTCCTCGTGCTGCTGGTCCTGCTCGTGGATACTGGGGTTCTTGAAATGCTGGAAATATCGTGCCCGGTACTGCTCGCCCATTTTCAGGGCGTAGAACACATGGATCTCGGTCTCGGTGTCCAGTCCATCCGGCAGTGGGGTGACGAGGTCGGAGTAGAACTGATTCTTGCAGCTTTTCAGGCTGACGTAAGGCCGCGCACCGCCGAACATCTGCATGAACGCACCGACATAGGCCGGCTGCTCCAGCATTCGCTTTTCCATCCGGCGGTTGAGCAGGCCCAGCTTAAATTTGCCCTCTGTCACCACCGGGTAGACCAGCGGGGCCAGCAGATCGGTCATCAGACGCGCCTTGACGGGCGTGGACTGGTCGAGGTCCGAGCTGCCCAGAATACCGATATCCAGCCGGATATTCTGGCGTGCGGCCAGCAGGCCCACAAAGCTGCCGCCCAAGCTGCAGCCATAAGCGGCATGGAGATGTCCGCCGCATTTCGCCTTGATGTAGCCCTCGATCTGGAGCACCTCCTGTTCCATCGTCGGGAAGGTAGTCTCCGGCTCCGTCTCGTCGAAGCCATCATAGGAGACGATGAGAACATGGAAATCCGGCTCCAGCAGGGGCAGCACCCGCTCAAAATTGCCCTTCCAGTGACACCAGGTACCGGGCAGCAGCATCAGAGTGGGGGCATCCTCCCACCCAAAGGAATACACTTTCATAGCTCAGCCTTCCTTTTGGGGCAGGTACCTGCGCAGTGCGTCCCAGGCCGTCATCTGCACCTGGGTCTGAGCACGCAGGGCCTGGAATGCTTCGTCCAGATACTGCATCTCGCCCACCGCGTGCATGGCGTGGTCAGAGGCGCACACCTTGCCCAACGGGGTCTGGGCCAGCCAGTAGACCATCCGGTCGGTCTGCTTCCGCTTTTTGGTGCCCTCCCGGTAGCAGTCGGTGTTGTCGGCATCGTTCACAGGGACACCGGCAACCTTCAGCATCTCACAGCACTCCCAGGCGGCATCCACGATCTGCTTGCGCTGTTCCGCCGTGGTGCGGGGCAGCTCGCCATCCACGGCATAGCAGGCATAGGCTACCGGCAGGATAAAGGCGATGTGGCACTTGAGCCACTCGTCCATATCGCTGTAATAGGTCAGCTTATAGTGGGTGCCCTCAAAGGCAGCCTGCAGCCGCAGACGGAAGGCACCAGACAGCGGTGCGGTCGCCCCGCCGATGGTCATATTGATGCCCAGATGGGCACTGATGACCCGGTTGTTCTCCCGGCGGCCGCCGTTGCTCTGGAAGCCGAAGGCGATCTTATCCGCCGGGCGCTGCATGGCCTGCATCACCTCTTTGGCGTGGGGGTTGTTGCCCACAAAGATGAAGTACTGGCTGCCGTTTGCCTTGAGGATGGGCAGCACATCGGGCAGTTGCCCGGCCTGCATCGTGACAAAGACGAGGTCATACACATCGTCGGGGGCCAGCGTGTCGATCGTCCGCATTCGATCCACCGTCGTTTTCAGCTGGACCAGGTGGCGGATGGTCAGGCCCTTCTGGTCGATAACATCCTTCCACTCGCCCCGGGCCAGCAGCGTGACCACATTCTTCTTGTTCTGCGCCAGACAGTGGGCCAGCTCACAGCCCTGCACGCCTGCACCGTACACCAAGATCCTCATAACAAGATACCTCCTGTTTTTGTGTTATCAGCCGGGCCGATTCGGGGCCGGGCTGTTACTTTTTCAGGAACGAGAAGAAGCCCTTCTTCTCATAGGGCTTGGTCTGCACACCCACCACGGTATAGCCCGTGTCGGCAATGGCGGCCTTCAGCTTTTCCACATCCACAGGCTCCTCGGAGACGATCACCGTCTCGCCCTTGGTGTGAGAAGAAGTCACTTTATTCACCTGTGCGTTCTTGCGCACCACTTCGTTGATGTGGCTCTCGCACATACCGCACATCATACCGTTCACTTTCAGGATCGTTTCAACCATCGTTATTCCCTCCATATTGGTTCTGTCGGAGCTCCTTGTCAAACTGCACAAGTCCGGCCTGCCATTTTCGTCATTTTGTTAGTTCAAGCTAACTTGTTGTGGAAACAAAACGGCTCATGTCCCGCACCTTTTTGATGCAGAACTTTGCCGGTCTGTTTTCGGTTTTATCATACCATACCGGTGGGCAAATTTCAAGCTTCTCAGGCAAAACCACCCCGGGGTATTTTCAAGTCACTGCTTACAGGGTCAAAGTGTGGTATACTTCCCCGCTTTCCAGCTCCTTCCACTGCATCGTGTTCCCTTCCAGCGTCATATAGCTGTGGGGGCTGTTTTCCTTGGGGATGCTCACCGAGCCCGGGTTCAGATAAAGGTTCCCCTGCCCGAATTCCGTCCAGGCCGGGATATGGGTATGCCCATGCAGCAGCACATCCCCGGGAGTGAGCGGCGGCAGATTCTTCGCATTATAGATATGTCCGTGGGTGGCATAAATGAGCCGCTGCCCCACCGGCAGAACGGCATAATCCGCCAGCACCGGGAAGTCCAACACCATCTGGTCCACCTCGGCGTCGCAGTTGCCCCGCACACAGAGCAGTTTGTCCTTCATCCCGTTCAGCAGGGGGATGACCTCCTTCGGGGCGTATTCCCGGGGCAGGTCGTTGCGAGGGCCGTGGTAGAGCAGGTCCCCCAGCAGGAACAGCCGGTCAGCCCCCTCCCGCTCCAGTGCTTCCAGCATTTTGCGGCAGTAGTAGGCCGACCCGTGCAGGTCGGATGCGATCATCCATTTCATAACAGCTTCTCCTTTGGTGCGTTTCTGCCTTTATTCTACCGCCGCCATTCCCAATGTCAAGGGAAAGCGTCAATTCGCAAAAGTCATACTTTTCTATCTTGACAAACCATCGTCCCTGTGCTATTCTAAGGTTCCTAAAATATCGTGTGGATTTTTACAGTATCCGTTTCAGAGCTATTTTTCGCCACACAATGGTTCGCCAAAAGCCCACCGTTGTGTGGCGCTTTTGCGCCCGGAGAGCTTCACCCCGAAGCTCCCCGGGCTTTTTGCGGCCATTTCTTTGACTGAACGATTTCTCAGAAAGGAAACCCCAAACATGAACGATACTTTTATGAAAACAAAGCCGGTGTTCCCGCTGCTGCTCTCCATGGCCCTGCCCAACGTCATCTCAATGCTGGTGAACAGCCTGTACAACATCGTGGACAGCCTGTTCGTCGCCCAGATCAGTGAGCAGGCCATGACGGCACTTTCGCTGGTGTACCCTGTCCAGAACTTCGTCAATGCCGTGTCCATCGGCTTTGGCGTGGGCATCAACGCCATGATTGCGCTTTACCTCGGCGCAGGCGACCGCGAAAACGCTAACAAGTCCGCCACCCACGGCATGATGTTCTCCCTGCTGCACGGTGTGGTGTTCATGGTGGTCTGCACGGCCATCATGCCCGGCTTTCTGGGCCGCTTCACCTCCGACAGCGAGCTGGTGGGTATGGGCGTGACCTACTCCACCATCGTGTTCCTGTTCTCGGTGGTCAACATGGCAAACCTCGCCTTTGAGAAGATCTTCCAGGCCGTGGGCCGGATGAATGTTTCCATGGTGGCGCTGATCGCCGGCTGTGTGACCAACATTGCCCTCGACCCTGTCCTCATCTTCGGTCTGGGCCCTGTGCCCGCCCTGGGCATTGCGGGTGCCGCATTGGCCACCGGTATCGGTCAGGCCGTTTCCCTCGTGGTTTATCTCTATGTCTACTGCACCACCGAGGTCGCCGTCCGACTGTCCCGCCGCTATCTGCGGTTCGATGCCGCCCTCGACGGTAAGCTGTACGCCATCGGCGTGCCTGCCATCCTGAACCTGGCCCTGCCCAGCCTGCTGGTCACCTTCCTGAACGGTCTGCTGGCGGCCTACTCCCAGAGCTACGTCACGGTGCTGGGCATCTACTACAAGCTCCAGACCTTCCTCTACCTGCCGGCCAATGGCATCGTGCAGGGAATGCGCCCGCTGGTGGGCTACAACTACGGTGCCAAGGAGCACGGCCGTGTGTCCAAGCTCTACACCCTGACCCTGGGCCTGAGCGCAGGCATCATGGCCATTGGCACCGTGCTCTGCCTGACCATCGCCGGCCCGCTGATGGGGCTCTTCACCTCCAACCCCGAGACCATCGCCATCGGCCAAACCGCCCTGCGGGTCATCTGCTTGGGCTTTATCGTCTCGGCGGTGTCCACCACCTCTTCCGGCGCACTGGAGGGTCTGGGCAAGGGAATGCCCTCGCTGGTCATCTCTCTCTGCCGCTACATCATCTTCATCATGCCCATCGCGTGGGTGCTGTGCAATCGCATGGGCCCCACTGGTGTCTGGCACGCCTTTTGGATCACGGAGGCCCTCTCCGCCGTGATCGCGTACGCTGTGTATCATAAGGCGGTCAGTAAAAAATAAATCTCTCTATACAAAAATTCCCGCTCGTTGGAGCGGGAATTTTTTGTTTACTCTTCTTTTCTCAAATCAGCCCCAGCGCCTTGAACTCCCTGGCCACGCCATCCTCGGTCACGGCCGGGCAGATGCGGTCACAGAGCTTTTTCAGGTTCTCGGAGCCGTTGGCCATGCAGACGCTGGTACCTACCACGTCGGTCATCTGCAAATCGTTATCGCTGTCGCCAAAGCCGATGGTATCGGCCAGCGAAAGCCCCAGATAGTCGCAGATGGCCTTGATACCCGTGCCCTTGTTGAACTTGCGGTTGATGAGCTCACCGTTGACGATGGCGGACGGGGTATCCCCCAGCCGGGATTCACAAAAGACGAACTGATCCTCATACAGCCGCCGGGTCTCCGCCAGGCAGTCCGCGTTGGGAGCGATGAACACGATCTTGTAAATGGGCTCGCCGTGGTATTCCTCGATGGGCCGGATGGTCATGCCGAACTCCATCATCTTGCGCCAGCGTTCGGCTTCGCTGTTCACCTGCCTGCGCTTGCGGGGGAACAGATGGGCGAACCGCTCGATCATCTTGATGCCGCCGTAAGTATTGTCCCGGGCTTCCAGCGTGCACTCGGCACCTGCACGGCCCAGCACCTCCCGCAGACCCTCGACCTGTGCGGGCTCCATGGGGATATCCACAAGGATCTTGCCGTCACAGCCCACATAGCCGCCCGCCGAACAGACAAAGCCATCAAAACCGTAGGCGAACAGGGGCTCGGTCATCCGCAGGTTGCGCCCGGTGCAGAGAAACACCTTGTGGCCATTGGCCCGAGCCTTGCAGATGGCCTCCACGGCGCTGTTCGGGGCAGTCATCTCGCCCGGGGGCAGAAGGGTGCCGTCAATATCCAGAAAGATCAGTTTTTGCTTCATTGTTTCCTCACTCTTTTTACTGCCAGTTCATCATAAAGCCGCGAATCAGCAGGCCCACGGCCAAAATCGCCAGCAGCACCAGCAAAACGGTGCGGTTGGCCCGCTTCTGCTTCTGTCTGGCACGGGCGCGGCTGTTCCGGCTGCTGCCCTGCTTCCGGCTCTGGGCACGGCTGCCGCTTCCGGTACTGCGTCTGCTTGTATTCTGCCGTGTGCCATTGTTCCGGCGGGTGCTGCCGCTGGAAGCGCCGGCGCTTCTGCGGCTGGCCGTGCTCCGGCTGGACTTTGCCGCACGGGGTGCTTCCTCCTCCGGTGCCGCCGACGCAATGGGCTTTTTGGCCCCGCAGCGGTCCAGGTAATCCTCGGCCAGCCGGTAATATTGGCCCAGCTCATTGGTACGCAATGCCGTGCCCGCATAGCCTTCTTCCAGCGCTTCGATGGCCTCATTGAAGAGGATGGCCGCCTGCGTTGCCGCCGTGTGGTCGGAGGCGTGAGCCGCCTCGTTGCGGGCCGCGCGCACGGCATTGCAGGCTCGGCGGGCAGCAGAGGGATGCTCCGTATTGCCCAGCAGGTCCAGCGGCTTGTCGGCATCCTTTTCAGGGTCCAGCAGCACCCGCATACACAGGGTGGTGTCCAGCTGCTGCCAGCTGGTGCGGCCTGCCAGGTCAGGCAGGCGGTCATAATATTCGGGGCTCTCCTGCTGACGGATGTGGATATGATCCAGCAGTGCACCCAGGCTGTGCTCCCCGGGCTTATTTTCCCAGTGCCAGCGCAGCAGCCTGCGGCTGATCTCGTCGCAGGTGGTTTTGATGTCAAAGGCGACTTGTAAGTATTCTTCTGCCATCCGTAATCTCCAAACAAAAACGGAGGAAGCGCCTGCCTCCTCCGTCATTTCTTTTACATCATAAACTGATAATAGACGAAGCCCCACAGCGCAATGCCTGCGCAGACAATGGCAGTGATGGGCGGCACCCAGCGGATGAGGGTCTCGGCAATACCGTCACGGCTCTCCTCCACATCGTCCTCGTCATCATACTGCTCCACCTCGGGTTCCGGCTGACGGGCCGGGGCCGCGCGGCGGGAAGCGGTGGGCACCACACGGGTGCCCTCGTCCTCCACGTTGGCCGCACTGCCGGGGAAGGCCGCACGGGTGGCGGCATCCAGCACACGGGTCGGCTCCGCTTCCGGGGCTGGGGTATGCTCCACCGGCGGGGCAAAGCTGGCCGGGGGTGCCACAGGCTCAGACGGGCGGGCCGTCGGGATGACCCGGGTAGGCTCGGCCATCACCGGGGCAGATGCCACCATGCGGGTGGGCTCCTCCTTGGGGGCCGCAGTGCTCACCACACGGGTCGCCTCCGGCTGGGAGGCCGGGGTCTCCGGGGCAGACGCTGCCTTCTGGCCGGGCTGCAGCAGGGTATTCAGGGCGTTCTGCAGCAGGATGCGGTCACAGCCGCACTCGGTGCAGTAAACAGTGTCCTCTTCCTTCGGGTGGAAGGAGCCGCAGGCACAGTACCAGCCGTTCTCGAACACCTGAGGCATATACTTCAGGCCCTGTCGGTTCATCCGACCTTCCAATGCCTTTTCCAGCTCAGGGCTCAGGCGGCGGGGAGCCGGCAGGCGGACACGTTTGATGGCATCCAGATGCACGACCTTTTTACCGCTGTACACATTTTTCAGCACGACGTCCACGCTGGTGATGGCCTTCTGGGTCACGAACACAGCATCATCCATGCCAAAGCTCTCGCCGGGCTTCACCTCAATGTCACGGTACTCAAAGGCATCCTCACACAAGATGATGCCATCCACGCCCTTGCACTTGAAGTGAATCTCCAGCGCGCTCAGCGTCACCTTGGAGATGTTCTTGAAGGTCAGGCAGACGGCGTGCTCGCCGCTGATCTCCCCCTTGAGCAGCTCCACACAGACGAACTGCACCGGGCTGCCCGGGGTGTAGTAATTGGCCCGGGTGCGGGCGACAGGGTTAAAATTTTCCTCCACAACACTCGCTCCCTTCGTGGATCATTCGTTATCCTGCGGCACGTCCTGCTCCGGGGCGGGCATCTCCTCGCCCAGCACGGCAGTCTCTGCCTGCTCAGCGGGCTCTGCAGTCTCGGCAGGCTCTGCCTTTTCCACAGGAGCCACCGGCTCAGCCGGGGCCTGTGCAGGCTCCTCGCCGTCACGGGGGGGCAGCTTGCCGCCAGCCATAACGGTATTGAACTCCTGCTCGTTGAGCTTTTCGCGCTCGATTAGGGCCTGTGCCAGAGCGTGCAGCTGGTCGATGTGCTCGGTCAGGGTGCGGCGGCAGGTCTCGTAGGCCTCGTCGATGATATCCCGCATCTCGCCGTCGATCTCGGCAGCGGTGCTCTCGCTGTAGCCCTTACCCTGGGTGAAATCACGGCCCAGGAAGGTTTCCTCCTGAGAGGTGCCGTAGACCACGGGGCCCAGGCGCTCGGAGAAGCCGTACTTGGTGATCATCTGGCGGGCAATGTTGGTGGCCTGCTGCAGATCGTTGGAAGCACCGGTAGAGATATCCTCCAGAATCAGCTGCTCGGCCACACGGCCACCCAGGCTGGACACGATATCCTCGAACATCTCGCCCTTGGTCACATAGCTGCGATCCTTTTCAGGCAGGTACATGGTGTAGCCGCCAGCCTGGCCGCGGGGGATGATGGTGATCTCGTGCACACGGGGATGATGCTTGCAGTAGAAGCCCGCCACAGCGTGGCCAGCCTCGTGGTAAGCGGTCAGCTTCTTTTCCTCGGGGGTCACGACACGGCTCTTCTTCTCGGGACCCGCCATGACCTTCATGGATGCTTCCTCGATGTCCTCCATCGTGATGGCCTTGCGGCTGCGGCGCGCGGCCAGCAGAGCGGCCTCGTTGACGAGGTTCTCCAGGTCGGCACCGGCAAAACCGGCGGTGCGCTGGGCAATG
>CALDLZ010000146.1 GCA_937915335.1 uncultured Faecalibacterium sp. | reverse complement strand
GGTTCCGCAGCTCTTTCAGATGTCCGGTCAGCGTCATGCTGCCGTCGTCCGACATGACTTCGGCTTTCTTTTTGCGCTTAACGTTTGTCGCCACGAATTACTCCTCGTCCTTCTTCTCAGCCTTTTCCTCGGTCTTGGTTTCAGCCTTCTTGGTCTCGGGCTCGTCGTCGTCGGCTTCTTCCATGCCCTTCTTAAAATTATTCATGGTCTTGCCGAACATCTTGCCCAGCTTCGGCAGATTCTTGGGTCCAAAGATGACCAGAACGATGATCAGAACAATGATAAGCTCCTGAGGTCCGATTCTCATAATAATAATCTCCTTTTTGCTCTTGCCGCGCCGCTCTGGCGGGCTGGAATCCAGTTTTTATTCTACAACCGCGGGCGCGGGTGTATCCATGTACTTAGACCTTTGCCTCTTCGGCGGGGGCAGCTTCCTCAGCGGGAGCGGCTTCTGCCGGGGCTTCGTCGGCAGCGGGTGCCTCGGCGGGCTTCTCCTCTGCCACAGGGGCGGCGGGCTCTTCTGCCTTTTCCTCTGCCTTCACGGGCTCGGCAGCAGGCTCCTCAGCCTTGGCGGGCTCTTCGGGCAGTTCCTCAACGGCATCCTCCAGCTCGGCCACTTCCTCGACCTCTTCGGCCTTCTTGGCTTCTTCCTTGCTGGTCTTGCCGATGTTGGTAAAGCTCTTGGTGACATCCTTCACGCTGTCGTCGATGTCCTTCTTGATGTCGGTCAGGGGAGCGACAGCCTCCTTGATGGGAGCCTGGATCTCATTCAGGGGCTCGACCACGTTTTTCTGGATCTCCTCAGAAGCGGCACCGGTGTACTTTTTCAGCTCCCGCAGCATCTTGCCGAACTTACGGGCGTACTCCGGCAGCTTATCGGGGCCGATGACAACGAATGCCACGATGACCACCAGAATGAGCTCTGTAAAACCAATTTTCATAGCGTTCCAATTCCTTTCCTCTCACACAGGCGGTGCCATTTGCGGCCCGCCGTGCGTTACTGCACAGGGAATGCGGCGCGGTTCGCGCCTTTGTTGCCCTATGTATACCGAAAGTGTGTGAACTTAAAATGAACTTATTATGAACTGTTTATGAATCAAACAGCATTTCCACGCATTTTTTATGCGATCCGCAATTTCACAGGTGCATTATACAAAACGGATATTGTATATCCTTCAAAAACACGCTTTCGGCTTATGCCTTGACCGGATTTGTCAGCGCGCCAATGCCATCGATCTCGCACCGCACCACATCGCCGGGCTTGAGGAACCGCGGCGGGTCCATGCCCATCCCCACACCCGCCGGGGTACCGGTGGCAATGATGGTACCCGCTTTCAGGGTCATCCCCTGCGAGAGCTCGGCAATGACATGGTCAATATCAAAAATCTGCAGTGCCGTGTTGGAGTCCTGCCGCTTTTCGCCGTTGACAAAACTGCGGATGCCCAACTTGGGCGGATAATCCGCAAACTCGTCCACCGTGACGATACAGGGCCCGATGGGAGTAAAACCATCCAGGCTCTTGCCGAAATACCACTGCTTGTGGGCAGTCTGGACATCCCGGGCCGAGACATCATTCAGGATGGTATAGCCGAAAATATAGTCCCGGGTCTGACCTGCGGGCACATCCTTGGCATCCTTGCCCAGCACCACCGCCAGCTCGCACTCATAGTCCAACTTCTGCACAAGGTCAGTGTGGGCCTCGATGCTGCCGCCGTCCGGCACGGCGCGGGTCACCCGTTTGGAAAAGTAGATCGCATCCTCATGCTTGGTGGCAAAGGCATCGGCGGAATATTTTTCCGCTTCCTCCGAGTGGGCCATGTAGTTGATGCCCAGACAGATCACATCCTGCGCCGGGACCGGGATGGGGCTTTCCAGTGTAACAGCCTCCACAGGCAGGGCGGGGATTCCCGCCACGGCCAGCGACAACCCGTGCCGCACCTGCGGGGTCAAAAACGGGATGGCATCGCTCAGGGTCTCATAGCTCAGGCCCAGCCAACTCAGCGGCCAGACCTGCCGCCCATCCTCTGATAGAATCGCCGGATCCTCAATGCCGTCCGGCAAACGGCAGGTAACAAAGCGCATCCGGATAACCTCCTTTTATTTCTTGTAACTTTCTCTTTGATACAGCAAAGCAGTTTCACCCGTCTGTACATTTGTTCTGGATTTCTCCAGCAAGGTATACTTTGTCTGCCCTGCGCTGTAATCCTGTTCGTTGTTGATGAACAGGGAACGTCCACAGTAATCCTCTTTCTGTCGAACCGAAAAGAAGAACGTTCTGCCATCCTCCAATTCAAACCTGATGAGATAATCCGCTTCGATTTTGGTATGTACAGCCGGGACGAGTTTCTGCGCCGAAAAGCCGTAGATGAGCAGGAACTCATCCATCAGCACATCCAGCTGCGACAGTGCCGTCAGCCGTCCCAGAATCGTTTCAGCTTCCTGCGGCCAGTTGGACGCTTTCTGCAAATCGGCCAGCGTCAGCTTCCCTGCCAGCGCATCCTTTAACAGACGTTCCGAGTTCTTGCGCAGACACTTACTTTCCAGCCGATGTAATCCGGCCAGATGTCGGAACTCGTAAGGTGAAAAGGTAAATCGTAACACTTGCAGGGTGTTCTTCCGCGCAATCGTACACTCATATGTATAACCGCAGAGTTCTGCATATTTTTGCGCGCACTGCTGCAAAGCGTCCATTCCTTCACATCCTGTTTGTTCAAATAAAAAATGCGGAAGCTCCAAAGAACTCCCGCAGCACATTTTCTTTCAGCGGAGACCGCCTCAGTCAAGTCGTGGAATCTGTGCAACCCCCTGAGAGAAGCTCCCTGCCGTCACCCCTTGACGGGCACAACAGCTCAACGCTTCAGACAAACACTCAAGTTGTTTGTTTCTATTTTTATTATATGCAGACCGGTCAATTTTGTCAATAGAAAGTCATTTTTAGTGCCGATACGCAATGGCCTTCTGGATACGGTCAGCTTCCTCTGGACCAGCCAGCTGACGCACCAGCTCCAGGGCAAAGGGGATGGCACCGCCCAGGCCATAGCTAGTGGTGATATTGCCATCCACCACGACCTCTTCATCGTGGACAATGGCACCGGCCAGCTGATCCTGGAAGCCTGCATGGGCGGTGGCGTTCCTGCCCTCCAGCAGGCCCAGAGAAGCCAGGATGCTGGGGGCGGCGCAGATAGCGGCCACCTTCCTGCCCGCCTTGGCGAAAGCGGTGCAGGTATCGGTGACAGCCCTGTTGGCGGCAAGGTTGGGCGTGCCCGGGATGCCGCCGGGCAGAACGACCAGATCCACATCAGAATAATCCACTTCCTCGGCCAGCGCGTCGGCCGTCAGGTGAATTTTGTGGCTGCTCACGATTTCCTTTCGGCCCATAGCGGAGGCCACAATGACCTCGACCTTGGCGCGGCGCAGCAGGTCTACCACCAGCAGGGCCTCACATTCCTCCGTACCATCCGCAAAAAAGACAACTGCTTTGCTCATTTGATAAAACTCCCTTCTGAAAAGCGCACCGCAAGGCAAAGGTTTTCCCCTGCCCTGCGGTGCGCGGCTTGTTTATTCCTCGGCGGCGGGTTCCTCCGCCTTTTCTTCCAGCAGACGACGCAGCACGCTGTCATCCCTGCTGATGACACGGCTCACCCGGCTGATGATGGCGCTGGATGCGCCAATATTGCCCATGATGCTGGTATAACTCTGTTTGTTCACCAGCTTTTCCGCAATGTTATACCGCTGCTCCATTGCGCTCAGCTCGGCGTAGCTGCATACATCCTGCAAAAAGCGGTAGCACTCCTCGGGCGTTTTCAGCTCAAGCAATGCCGAATACAGGCCGGACTCTCCGGTGGGATGATCTTTTGCCATGGCTTGTTCCTCCCCTATCGTTCAGGTTGGGTCTGGCCCGCGCGGGGCACTTCAGTACACTACTTTATTGTAGTGCAAACGCGGCAAAAAATCAACGGGGAATTTCAGGCTCAGAGCATTTTTTCCAGCGTGGTCAGCTGCATGGGGATTCCTGCGGCTTCCATCTCGGCAGGGCCCAGCACACGGTAACCTTTGGTCTTGAAGAACTGCAGCACGGGCAGACACTTGGTGTGCACCTCACAGTAGACACGGCCCCGGCCCTCGCCGCGGGCCAGACGCTCACAGGTGGCCACGATATCCCGGCCCAGCGCCTTGCCCCGGTACTCGGGCTTGAGGTAGAGGTGGAGCAGATGCAGAGCGGTGTTCTCCATCTTCCAGGCAAAGTAGCCAATGGTCTTGCCGCCCAGCACCACAAGGAAGTAGTTCACGTCGTTGTCGATGTCCTCTTCAATGGCATCGGCGCTCTGCAGCGTCTCCACCAGCGTGTCCAGCTGCTTTGCGGGGTAGTAGCGCTTATAGACCTCGTGCCAGATCTCACTGGCGAGATCTGCGTTGGCGTGGATATATTTGGCCTTTGCGACCAGCTTGTAATCGGGTTTCATAGTACTCCTTATGCGTATACGATGTAATCCGGCTTGCGGGGGGCGGCAGGCTTGGGCTCCTCGGCCGGGTAACCCAGGATGCAGTGGCCCACACCGATATAATCCCCCTCGATGCCCCACTTTTTCAGCAGAGCCTTGCCCTCTTCAGTCTCGAACTCTTCCTTTGCCCGGTTGATCCAGCAGCTGCCCAGTCCGATGGAAGCGGCAGCGTTCATCAGGTTGCCCAGCACCAGACTGCCATCCTGCACGCCGCAGCGGGCATTGGCATCGGCCAGCACCACCAGAATGGTGGGGGCACCGTACATCGGGTCGCCCGTGCTGCCCATGACAGCGGCATTCATCCGGGTCAGCTGTGCACGGGTCTCAGCATCCTGCACGACCACGATCCTCGCGCTCTGGCGGTTCATGGCGCTGGGGGCAAAGGTACCGGCACGCAGGACGGCTTCCAGCTCTTCTTTCGTGATCTGCTCGGGCTTGTAGGCGCGGCAGCTGCGGCGGGTCTCAAGGGTATGTAAAGTCTCATTGATCATAACAGTTTCCCTCCCTGAATCGTTCTGGTGTTATTGTACCATACAACGCCGCAAAGTGCAAAACAAAAAGGCGGCCGCACCCTCCGTTGCAGAAGGTGCAGCCGCCTGATTGCTCTTCGTCAGTTTGGAACGAGATGTTTTACAGCGCGGTCTTGATATTGTGATGAGTGGAGCTGTAACGAACAACTGCTTCCATCAGGGCAACGGGCCACAGAACGACCTTGCCCAGAATCTCGGCCGGCTTGACATCCACCGTATCCATGCTGTTGATGCCAAGCAGAACCAGACAAGCAATGCCGCAACCCAGAATGTAATAGTACATAAGTCAAACCTCCTATATTTTCTCACAGGCTTCCGCCTGAAGTTCAAGTGTCGGCGGGGCGCTTTCCGCTCTCCGCATCCTTACTATACCGCAGTTTCGATATAAAGTCAATACCAGAAAACGTGAAACAAATTAAAGCTTCTTCTGAAATTCATTTTGTTCACGCAAGTGAGTCAGGAAAGTACGCTTTGCTTTATAAACGTGAAGTCAGTATCCTGAATTGGCCGTGCATCGGAAACAATTTGTTCATATTCAGCCCCTGAACAGGCCGAATCCAGGCATTTTGTACTCGCCAGAAAAACAGGGAATGGTGTACAAAGTTTCGTCCGCAATTTTGTGCAGAACGTCCTGCAATAACAGCTGTTCTCCACGCGTTTACAGGTTAAGGAAAGTCGTGTCGGAATTTTTGTTTTTTGAAGGGAGAGCACCTGCCATGAAGAAATTTTTCCGCAAAATTTTTTTTGCTTTTTTCGCCACCGCCCTGCTGGTGCTGGCCCTTTCCCTGCCCGTTTTCGCGGATATGGGCCCCAAGCCCTCGGTCACGCTCAAGCTCTACTACACGCCGGGCCAGCGTTATGCCGTCACGCTGCTGGGCAATACCAAGGTCAGCGGGCCGTGGGGCTCTGCCGACCAGTACCGAGAACGGATGGGCTCCCGGAAGACCTAGGAGGCGTTCCGGAACTACCCTGCCCCGGAAGGCTACTACTTCCTTGATAACTTCCAGGAATACCCCGGCGATACTGACGAAACATTCGTCTGGGGCTACTACCCGCCCAACAAGTTCTATGTTTTACTTTATAATATAGAGACCGGTACATTCTACCGCAGCGAGGAGCCGGTAGAGCGCTACGCCTTTTCCAGCGAGTGGCAGGTACTTTTGAACCCGGAGGACGGCTGGATGCGGGTCTACCACAACCGGAACGATTCCGATATCTTTTCCGCCTTTGCCGCCCGGGTGCTCATCACCCTGATTTTAGAGCTGTCATGGGGCATCCTGCTCTTCGGGCTGCGCGGCACTGCCCAGAAGAACATCATTGGCAAGGTCAACCTTGTCACCCAGATCATCCTGAATCTTGGGCTCTGCTACGGCACACTTTACGTCGGGCCCATGTGGGGCGGCTTCCTTTATATTGCCCTCGAAGTGCTGGTGTTCGCCGTGGAAGCCTTTGTCTATAACCGTTACCTGCCCTGGCCGGAGGGCAAAAAGCCTCACCCCATCCTCTATGCACTCACCGCCAACCTGTTCTCCTTCGGGGTCGGGCTGGCGCTGAACACCTACTGCACCAACACGCAGATACGGCTGATCGGGCTGATCTGTCTGGTGCTGTGGTACGCCGGGCCGTGGCTGTGTCGAAAGCTGCGGTCGCAAGTGCAAAATGCACAATAAAAAGAAAAAAATTCGTCAAGAATCAACCTTGTTGCGCACCATAAAATCCGCTATAATAAAGGCATCGAACCAGATTTTACCGGAAAGGAGACACGGACGTATGGCAAAAGCATCACAGGTCGTCTTAATGGAAAATGAATTTTATCTCATCAAGGCTCCCAATGGGAAGGTGTTGGAGATCAAGAACTTCAACACGGAGAACGGCGCGGCCATCCGTCTGTGGGACTACGCCGGGCATCCGTGGCAGCAGTGGCAGTTCGTGGATGCAGGCGAGGGCCGCTGGCGCATCAAGAACCGTTTTACAGGCAAGTTCATCGACCTGGCCTTGGGCGGCGTGGTCGAGGGCACCTGGCTGCACCAGTGGGGCCGTACCAGCGGCATGAGCCAATGCTGGGAGCTGGAGCCCACCCGGAACGGCCGCACCCGCATCCGCAACGTGCTGGCCGATAAGTACATCGACTTGGTGGGCATGAACACCTCCAACGGTGCGCAGGCCCAGATCTGGAACTATGTCTCGGGCGGCAACCAGGAATGGAATCTGGTGCGGGTAGATCCCGACACGGCCCAGACCAATGCCCGTGCCGAGGAAAAGTACGACCCGGAGCCCACCCCTTCCCAGCGCAAGCATCAGAATGATCTGGTGCGGAAGCTGAACAACGCAGGCAAGGGTCGGGCAGCCAGAAAATAAAACAGTACAAAAGGCGTCCCACGGGTTGCCCCGCGGGACGCCTTTTTTGCTTACAAACAGAAAGGATCTTCACCATGAACCCGGAATTTCCCATGCGCAACACCACCCTGTGCTACCTGGAACAGGACGGCAGGTGGCTGATGCTCCACCGCGTGACCAAGAAAAACGACATGAACCACGACAAATGGATCGGCGTGGGCGGCAAGTTCGAGCCTTTTGAGAGCCCAGAGGACTGCCTTTTGCGGGAGGTGCGGGAGGAAACGGGCCTGACCCTGACCTCCTACCGCTGCCGGGGCATCGTGACCTTTATTCTGGGGAGCCTGACCGAGTTCATGTTCCTCTACACCGCCGACGGCTGGGAGGGCGAGCTGATCCGGGACACCACCCGCAACGAGGGCGTGCTGGAATGGGTGCCCATAGAGCAGGTGGAGAACCTGCCCGTCTGGGAGGGTGACAAGATCTTCTTCCGCCTGCTCCGGGAGGACAGGGAATTTTTCTCGCTCAAGCTGGTGTATGATGGAGATGATTTGACGGTGGCGGTGCTGGATGGGAAAGTGCTTTAGTTCAACTTCAGGTCACCGTCTTTGATCCAGCCCAGCTTGCGCTCGACCTCGCAGAAGAGAACACTGAGGACGGCGGGCAGAACAAAGCAGATAAGGGCCATCGCCACCCAATCCATGGGGGTGATGGCGGCCTTGGTGCCTGCGGCGATATCGTTCACCCAACCGGTGTACACGCCGATCTGGCCCACCAGGCCGCAGGTGCCCATACCGGAGGAGACCGCCGCGCCGTTCATCTCAAAGTGGAACAGGCAGGTGGCCAGCGGGCCGGTGATGGCCGATGCCAGTGTGGGGGCGATCCAGATGCGGGGATTCCTGATAATGTTGCCCATCTGGAGCATACTGGTACCCAGGCCCTGGCTGACCAGACCGCCCACACCGTTCTCCTTATAGCTCATCACAGCAAAGCCCACCATCTGGGCGCAGCAGCCCGCCACGGCGGCACCGCCCGCCAGACCGGTCAGGCCCAGCGCGGCACAGATGGCGGCGGAGGAGATGGGCAGGGTCAGCGCCACACCCACGATGACAGACACCAGAATGCCCATGACCAGCGGGGCCTGCTCGGTAGCCCACATGATCAGAGTACCCACCTGGCTTGCGGCGGCACCAATGGGAGCCGCAATGAGCATGGACAGCCCCACGCCCACAAAAATGGTCACCAGCGGGGTGACAAGGATATCGATCTTGGTCTCCTTGCTCACAGCCTTGCCCAGTTCAGCGGCCACAATGGCAATGATGAGGACGGCCAGCGGGCCGCCCGCGCCGCCCAGCGCGTTAGCCGAGTAGCCCACGGTGATGAGGCTGAACAACACCAGCGGCGGGCAGTGCAGTGCCCAGCCGATGGCACAGGCCATGGCCGGGCCGCTCATGGCCGTGGCATAGCCGCCCAGATCCACCAGCACATCCAGCCCAGTCTGCTGGCCCAGCGTCTTGATGATGGTACCAATGAGCAGGCTGGCAAACAGGCCCTGCGCCATGGCACCCAGCGCCTCGATGAGGTAGCGCTGCGGGGTAATGACGATATCTTTTCGCTTCAAAAAGTCTTTTATCTTTGACATGATTTCTTCCACCTTTCTCTCCCGGCACAGTGCGCGGGATGGCATGTCAAGTATCATACCATACACCTGTCAAGACAGCAAGAGGAAAATGAATTTTTCGTCCAAAAAGACAAATTTCACAGCTTTGGACGCAATGATTCTGCTCTTCCGTTCGTTTCTACCATGGAGCGTGTTTTTTCTTCTCCCTTCCACCTGCCCGCGCGCACCGAAACGCCGAAATCAGATTGACGGGGAGCCGGGGTTGGGTGTATACTGGGAGAGTAAAAATAACTTTTTACGCTATGCGTTAAAATATATTGGCGGGCCCGCGCGGTTTATGCGTTCGGCCCGGCCGGCCTGGAGGCAGAGCAAGCGGCATGAAACAGACATTTTTCAAAAAATCAAGCAAAGGCGGCGCAGGCCGCAGCATCGGCCAGGCCATCGCGTGCCTGGTGATGGCTGCCGCCGTTACCATCGGCGGTGCGGGCACCACGTTCCTGCTGGCATCCCAGCCTGCAGGTCTGACGGTTGAGCCCACCACCCTGCAAAGTGAAGTCAAACTCACCCTGCCCAAACTCAACCAGAGCAAGAACGATCCCAAGAGCGAGCCTACGGCGGAGAGCACACCCGAAAAGGAGAGCGTGGCAACTTCTCAGGAGCCGACCGCTTCCAGCACGCCCGCATCCGTGACCCGGGAGGAGAATACCACCACTGAGGCCCCAGTAGAGAGCACCGCTCCCGCAGAGGAGCCCGCCGCATCGGAAGCCGCACCTTCTGACCCCATGGCCGGGGACGCTTCCGAGATCGATCACGAGAACTCTCTCCCCCATTTCCAGACCGAGACCGAGGAGCTGGCCGCCGAGGACCCGCTGACTGCTCCCGAAGAGACTGCTCTCCTGCCCGAAACGGACGAGAGCGCACCGGTGACCGATGAAGCCTCCGCGGCTTCCGAGAACGGCGAGGAAGCGCTGGCCGAGGCTCAGATCAAAGATACCAACGGCACCGTCCTGCTGACCCCGGAGGAGATCCGGGATGCGTTGGACAGCGGCACGCTGGATGAAGAGAGCGTCTCCACCTACTGCCTGGACGGTGAAAACGGCCTGCTGCAATGGCTGTGGGAACTCTTATTCGGCAAGGACGAGGAAGAAGAGCCCCAGTATTCCGGCTGGCACACTGAAAACGGGAAGACCTATTACTACGATCAGAATACCCACCAGCCCTTGACCGGCATCCAGAGCATCGACAACAAGCTCTATTATTTTGACGCTTCCGGCGTGCAGCAGAGCGCCACTTTCGGCATCGATGTGTCCAAGTATCAGAGCAACATCGACTGGAACAAGGTCAAGTCGGCGGGCGTGGAGTTCGCCATCATCCGTGTCGGCTACCGTGGCTACGGCTCCGGCACACTGGTGCAGGATCCCAAGTTTGAGGAACACTTCACCAACGCCCGCAACGCCGGCCTGCGGGTGGGCGTCTACTGCTTCAGTCAGGCTGTCAACGAGGCCGAGGCCCGCGAGGAAGCACAGGCCTGTGTCTATGTGCTGAATGGCCGTCAGCTGGATTATCCCATCTACTTTGACACCGAGGCGTCCGGCGCGGGCAATGGCCGTGCCGATGGTCTGGGTGTTGCCGACCGTACCAAGTGCGCCGTGGCCTTCTGTGAAGAGGTCAAGGCCCTGGGCTACAAGCCTGGTGTTTACGCCTCCACCACCTGGTTCCGCAAGCGTCTGGATATGAGCCAGCTGACCGGCTACTCCATCTGGAACGCCCACTATGACGTGGCATCCAGCCCCATTGCCTGCAACATGTGGCAGGGCACCTGCACCGCCCGCATCCCCGGTTATGGCGGCCAGATCGACGTGAACATCAGCTATATGGGCTAAGCTATGGATCAAATTCTCCTGATTGCGTCTGATATGGACGCTACCCTGCTGGATGAAAACAGTCAGCTGCCCGTGGACTTTGAGCAAACGGTCCGCGCACTGGCGGCACTGGGCATGCGGTTCGCACCGGCCAGCGGCAGACCCCTTTACACATTGGAAGCGATGTTTCCCACCCTGCGGGATGAATTGGTATTCATCGGTGACAACGGTGGTGCCATCCGCTGGAAGGGGCAAAATCTGTTCATCTCGGAGATGGCTCCCGAGGGCTGGCGGGCATTGAACCGTCTGAGCCGGGAGCACGGTGACATTGCTGTTCTCTGCGGGCTGGACAGCGCCTATGTGGAAAAGCGGTACGCCGCCTATGACACTGTAATGAAGCAGTTCTACACCCGTGTGGAATATGTGGATCAGCTGGAAAATGTCACCGCCCCGGCGGATAAATTCACCATCTATCTGCCCCGGCATGATGCACAGGCCGCTTATGATACCGTTTACGCCAGCCAGCGTGACATCTATTCTGTTGCTGTGGCGGGTGAATGCTGGGTGGACATGATGAATCCCGGAGTCCATAAAGGGGCGGCCTTAGAGGTTCTGAGCCGCCTGTGGGGCCTGCCCCATGAAAGCATGATGGCTTTCGGTGATACTTACAATGATGCGGAAATGCTCCGCACCGCGAAATACGGGTTCCTGATGGAAAACGGCAGTATCCCACTGCGGGCCATGGTGCCGTTTCTGGCTTCTTCCAACCGGGAAGCAGGTGTGATGCGGGTTTTACACAAGGTTCTGGCGCGGAATGGTTTTGTGAGCCCGGAAGATTTTACTCCCGCACATTAAAAGACAGAAAAAGAGCTGAGATCCGCTTGGATCTCAGCTCTTTTTTGCGTCTTATGTTTTATGCAAACATATCCTTCAGCTTCTTAAAGAAGCCTTTGCGCTTTTCGTAGTTATCCTCTTTCAAGGTACCCTCAAACTTCTTCAAAGCCTCACGCTGGGCCTTGTTCAGCTTCTTGGGGATCTCCACCTCGCACTTGACGTACATATCGCCCCGGCCCCGGCCATTCAGGTACTGGATGCCCTTGCCGCGCAGGCGGAAGGTGGTGCCGCTCTGGGTGCCCTCGGGCACGGTGTACTCCACCCTGCCGTCAATGGAAGGCACGGTGATATTGTCGCCCAGCACGGCCTGGCTGTAAGTGATGGGCACGGTGACCCACACATCATAGCCATCCCGCTGGAACACCTCGCTGGGCCGGACGGTGACCATAACGATCACATCACCGGCAGGGCCGCCGTTGGTGCCGGCATCGCCCATGCCGCGCAGTGCAAAGCTCTGATCATCGTCGATGCCCATGGGGATGGACACCTCCAGCGTTTTCTTGGCCGCAGTCTTGCCGGAACCGTGGCAGACCTTGCAGGGGTTCTTGACCAGCTTGCCCTTGCCGCCGCAGCGGGAGCAGGGCTGCTGGGTCTGCATCACGCCAAAGGGGGTGCGCTGCTGGCGGATGACATAGCCGCGGCCGCCGCAGTCCGGGCAGGTCTCGGGGCTGGAACCAGCTGCGCAGCCGTTGCCGTGGCACTCGGTGCACTCCTGCTGGCGGGTGATGGTGATATTCTTCTTGCAGCCATGCACGGCCTCGTCAAAACTCAGGGTGATCCGCACACGGATGTCCTGACCCTTGCGGGGGGCATTGGGGCTCGACTGGCGGGAAGAACCGCCGCCAAAGCCGCCGAAGCCGCCGCCAAAGATATCGCCAAAGATGTCTCCCAGATCGACACCGTCGCCACCAAAGCCGCTGAAGCCGCCAGCGCCGCCAGCACCGCCGCCATTCTGGGCCGCATAGCTGGGATCAACACCGGCAAAGCCGTACTGATCATACAGCTGGCGCTTCTTCGGGTCCGAAAGTACCTCGTTGGCCTCATTCACTTCCTTGAATTTTTCCTCGGCTTCCTTATCTCCGGGGTTATAGTCCGGGTGGTACTTCATGGCCAGCTTGCGGTAAGCCTTCTTGATCTCCGCATCGGTAGCCGTCTTGGATACCCCAGCACTTCGTAGTAATCACGCTTTTCCTGTGCCATATCCACTCACCTCTCAAAACCTCTCCGTCGTTGCCGCGCAACGCCACCTCTCCTGATAGGAAAGGCAAAACATCGGCAGCGCGTGCCCTGGCTCCCCTACCAGGGGAGCTGGCTGCGAAGCGGACTGAGAGGTTCTCCATTGTAAACCCACAAAGGCCGCCCCGGCAAAACCGGAGCGGCTTTTGCGTTTATCACTCGGTGCCGCCGCCCGCCGGTTTGGCCGGGCGCACACCGTTTCTGTCAGAAATTAGACTTCCTTGAAGTCGGCATCCACGACACCGTCATCGTTGGGCTTCTGCTGGTTGTTCGCGCCAGCATCGGGGCCGGGCTGTGCGCCTGCAGCCTGCTGGGCAGCAGCGGCAGCCTGGTACATCTTCTCAAAGACGTGGCTCAGCTCATCCTGCTTTGCCTTGATGTCATCAATGGAGCCGGACTGGACAGCGGTCTTCAGGTCGGCCAGCTTTGCCTCGGCCTCGCTCTTCACGTCAGCGGGCATCTTGTCGCCGTTCTCCTTCAGCATCTTCTCAGTCTGGAACACCATCTGATCAGCGCCGTTGCGGAT
>CALDLZ010000145.1 GCA_937915335.1 uncultured Faecalibacterium sp. | reverse complement strand
GAAGGTATTGTACTGCACATAGCCGCCCAGATCTTTGTGGGTGGTGTCGGCGCTCTCGTAGGGCTGGCCGGTCTTGCTGTCGTTGTACTCGGTGTAGCGGTAATCCTTACCCACGACCCGGCGCATCAGGTTGTGGTACTGCTCCTCGTAGGGGCTCTCCACGCTCTGCAGGTAGGGCACATCGGTACCCCATGCATCCAGAGAAGAACAGGTGCCGTACACGCCGGTCTGGGTGTTATAGCCCGCACTGGCCGACCACACCGCGTCGATAGCACTGCCATTACAGGTCAGAATTTCGTCCTTGACCTCCGAGACCGCCTTGCGGATGGCGCTGCGGGTAGAGGAAGGGATCTGGTCCACCGGGGTATACACCAGCGCGTTGGCCGATGAGCCATATTTCTTGTGGTATTCCAGATAGGAGTGGATGGCAACAGCCTGGGCCTTCCAGGCCTGCTGTGCCGCCGAGGCACTGACATAACTGCCGATGGAGCCCAGCTCGGTGTAGGTGATGCCCACCAGGCAGTCCTCCAGATCCAGGGTCACGTTCCGGCGCAGGCCCTGCCCCTTGATGTTCAGGTAGGGCATGGTGATGGTGTCCCCGGAGCCGAAGAGCCAGCTCAGGCAGTTTTCCTCTTCGGCCGGGATCAGGGTGGTGTTGGCACCGCCCATGGTCGTGGCCCCGGCGGGCAGGGTCCGCCCTTCCGCTGCAAAAGCGGCGGGCACTGCCATGCAGAGCAGTCCCACCGCCAGCACCAGCGCCGCGCACCGGCGCGCAAACATCAACATCCGTTTCAAGTTCCTTGTCCTCCTGTACACTGTATTTTATTCAGTTTAGCACAGTGCGGGGCCTTGGGCAAGGACTTGAATCAAGAAAACACCGCCGGGCAGAGCTTTGGGCCCCGCTCGGCGGCGTTCCATGGAGGATGATGAAAATATCTCTTGGAAATGGTTCAGTTATTCGTACAGTGCATCGAAGTTGGTCAACTCGATCTCATGCTCGTCCAGCCAGCGGCGCACCCGCGGGTCACACAGGGTGGCCAGGTCGCGGCAGCGGGGCAGGGTCAGCGAGGTATTATCCAGCAGGTACTGATCCAGATAGCCCGGATGGAAGTGAAGGATGTTGTACTCATAGGGAGACTCAAGAATGCCAAAGCGATCCTCCAGCCAGTCCTCGGGGCGGCTGCCACGGTTCAGGATCTCCATGGCAGCGGTGTTGCCCAGACTCAACAGCTCGCAGGCAGGCTTCATGGGCAGATCAGTGGCAAGGGTATCGCCCATATTGTGGATGCCCATCTTCTTGCCGATGTCCTTGAACGCCTGCTGCATGGGCTTGGTCATGGCGCTGTGTCCCTCAAAATGCTTGGGATAATGGCCCACCAGCTCCTTGTGGCGTTCCAGCTGGGCCATGGTCTCGGTGTACAGGTCCTCATAGGTGGGGTACACATCGCCCTTGCACTTGGGGTCGTTGGGGTTCTCGCTCTTCCACAGGTAGCTGCGGTAGAACATCCCCTCCTCGTTCACCAGCGTGGGCACCTTTTCTGGTGCGCTGACGGGGCGGTATTGCACGAAATTGGTGTGCTGGACCAGCGGTACCTCGGGGCACTCGCTCTGCCACAGCTTCACAGCGTGGGGGGCCGCCGCCATGTTGCTCATCAGGGAGAGGGTGCAGACAACGCCCTCCTTATACGCCTTGATAACGCCGTAATTGTAAGCCTCGCTGAAGCCGAAGTCGTCGGCCACGATGATCAGTTTCTTCTTGCTCATAAGTTTTTAACGCTCCAGATAGGTTTCGTTGAAAATCTTGCCTTCCACACTGCGGTCATAGACCTTGCGGCCCTCGGCGTAGGTCACCTGTACCTGATAATCGTCACTGATGACCACGAGGTCGGCATCCTTGCCCACCTCAATGGTGCCCTTGCGGTCAGCAAAACCGTACTTGATGGCGGGGTTCAGGCAGGCCATCTTCAGACAGGTCTCCAGCGGGACGCCCACATTGTTGACCAGATTGCCGATGCCGAACAGGACGGGCTGGCTGGAACCACACAGGCGGCCGGTGTCCGTCAGAACGAAGCCTTCAGGGGTAACATTCATGGTCATCCCCTCAAAGATGCCCTCATACTTGCCCACGGGCGCGCCGGACAAGGCGGTGCAGTCGCTGATCATCATAAATTTGTCGGGGCTCTTGACCTTGAAGTAGATACCCAGCATCTCGTCGCAGATGTGCAGGCCGTCACAGATGACCTCACAGGTCACAGCCTCATTGGTCAGGGCAGCACCCAGACCGCCGATATCACGGTGATGCATATCGGTCATCACGTTGCCGGTGTGGGTGGCCACCGTGATCCCCTTGGCGTAAGCGGCCATGGCCTGCTTGTAATTGTTGTCGCTGTGGGCGGCAGCCACCGTGATGCCCTGCGAGAGAAAATACTCGATGATGGGGTCCATACCGGGGATCTCCGGGGCCAGTGCCACCAGACGGAGCAGACCATCACCGGCCTTTACCATGGCACGGGCGGTCTCCATGCTGACCTCGGGCCAGCCGGTGCGGATGCCCTTTTCACCGGTGCGGTTCAGCCAGGGGCCCTCGCTGTGGATGCCCATGATTGTCGCACCGTCCTGATTGCCCTCCTTTGCCACCTCCGCCACGGCGGCAATGCACTTAGGGTCGCTGACGGTGGGGAAAATGTTCACCGTGCCCTGGCTTGCCAGACCCTTCAAATAACCCTTGATGTTGGCAATGAGGGTCTCGTGGTCGGCATCCACAGCCATGGGGTTGTATCCGCAGGTACCATGGTTGTGGGTATCAAAGATACCTGGGATGATGCGCTGGTCGCCGTACTCAACGGCTTCGGGGTCAGTGGCATTTTCGGCAAAGGCGGTGATCTTGCCGTCCTCCACGGTCAGCACACCGGCCTTGGGGCCATCCGGCGTATAAATACGGTTGGAATGCAGTTTCATGGTTCAATTCTCCTTTTTGTTCGCTGCCTGTTTTGCAAACATGGCCAGTGCCCGTTCCATCCGCTCCATCCGGGGCAGGTTCAGGGCATGATCCTGTGCACAGCAGGTATTGTCCACTACAAATTCGCCTTGTTCCACCTGGCCGCAGGTCAGCAGCAGGCCATGGGGGAAGAGGGCCAGCAGGTTGCGCTGACGCTGCTCCTCGGTATAGGTGCGGTTCAGCACTTTGTCCTGCATCAGCATCCCGCACAGCTGCATGGCCGCGGTGTTCTCCCATTCACCGTGGGCCAGTGCAGCCGCCGGGCCGCTGGCAAGGTTGTCCAGCAGAAGAACGGTGGCCGTTTCGGGCACCTCTTGCGCCAGAAGCCGGAAGCCGTCGTAGTTGTCCACAGCGTGGTCGCAGAAGGCAAAGGCGATGTTCTCCTCACCGCTCAGGTCTTCCGCCAGCTTGGCGGCAACGGCCACGCCGCCCGAGCACCGGCTGAAATTGCAGGGGCTGGCGTGGGGCAGCAGCAGCCACACACCCACAGCGGCCAGCAGCAGGGCCGCCAGAGTGCGGGACAGCATGGCGCTTGTCCCCCGCCCCGACCAGAACATCAGGCAGGCAGCACCAAAGCACACCAGCTCCAACACGGTCTGTAAAGCCAAGTCTCTCCCTCTTTGCTTTACGTTCTTGTCCGGGTGGAAGGGGTAATACTTCTGGGGCCGCATGGCCTTGGCCGGGGTGTCAAAGGGCACTGCAATGACCACCTTTGCGTTGGCCAGATCGCCCGCGATCAGGTTCTCGATCCTTGAGAATTTTCCATCCCGCTGTTGTACCCGCACCGGCCAGCCCAGCGGGGGCAGGCTCTCGTTCAGCTGCCGGGCAAACAGGTACTTCTGTTTTTCGGTGCGCCGCCTGCCCAGGGTAACGCCGTACAGCATCATCAGGTCTTGCAGTGTCATATCCGTTCTCCTTCTTACAAAAAATCCGGCAGGAAGCGGTTTGCTCCTGCCGGATTGCGGACCCCTTGCAGGATCAGGCGATCTGAGGTTTTAGAAGATGCCGAGGAACGCGCCCAGCAGGCCAAAGATCAGCAGGCCGACGATCAGCTGGGTGGGGCGGTTGCCCTTCTTGATGCGCCACATCATAAACAGCACCAGAGCCAGGCTCAGGATGCCCGGGTAGATGGCGTCGAACAGCTCAGACACAACAATGGAGGTCTCGCCGATGTTCAGCGTCCAGTTCAGGGGGAAGCCCACGGTGGTGGCGGTCATGGCACCGACCATCATCAAGCCCAGAATCGAAGCGGAGCGGGTGGCAACGCTCATCAGGCCGCTATTGAACACGGTGTCAATGAAACTGGTGCCCAAAGTGTAGCCGAGTTTCAGCAGCACCCACTTGAGCAGGGACTGGGAAACGCCGTACAGCAGGATGAAGATGAAGGTGCCGAGGATGTTGCCCTGAGAGCACAGGCCGATCGCGATACCGGCACCGATGACACGCAGGCAGTTGAAGAAGATAGAGTCGAACATGCCGGCGGTGGGCCCCATCAGGGATGCCTTGATAGCGTCGATGGTCTCACCGGGGACCTTGCCGTCGTGGCAGTCCTTTTCCAGTGCGTAGCACAGGCCGGCAATGAAGTTGAATGCGACGGCGTGGGTGTTGAAGAAGGACTGGTGGCGGGCGTAAGCGGCTTTCTTGCCCTCGATATCATCACCATAAATGCTCTCCACAGCGGGAGCCATGGTCATGGTGAAGCCGTTGGCCTCCATCTTGGTCATGTTGAAATCAGCAAAGACCAGATGGCTGTTCAGGAACATACTTTTGAGGACCTTGTTTTCCTCTGCGCTGACTACTTTCTTTTCCATCAGAAGAAATCCTCCTCACTGTTAGCAGGGGCGGCGGCACCAGCAGCGGCGGGGGCGGCGGCCACAGCATTTTTCGCGTCGATGATGCGCTTGTCGATGAAGAACAGGGTCAGGGCGATGGCGGCACCGATGACGGCGATGCCAAGGCTGCTCAGGCCCAGGCTCTTTGCGCAGATGAAACCGACAAAGTAGAACACGGCGATATCAGCGGACCAGATCATGGACAGCAGGATGCCAAAGCCGACCGCAGTCATCATGGTACCGGCGGCAGCCAGACCCGTCATAACCCATGCGGGGCAGGCAGACAGACCAGCCTGCAGACCCTCGATACCGAAGGCAACACCCAGGAAGATGATGACAGCACCGGGCAGACTGGAAACGAGGTTGACGAGCAGCGCGATGGCACGGAACTTGTTGGGCTTGCACTCGGAAGCCAGCTTCTCCCAGAAGGGAGCCAGGCCGGCCCATAGAGGCATCAGCATGGTGCTGACCGTGGACATGACAGTACCGATGGTCAGGGACAGGGCCAGGCCGGTCTCGACCGCGCCGTCGCCGCCCACCACGATGGCGTAAGCCACGGCGATGATGGAGCCAGAGAGGCAGTCAGAAGGCACCGAGCCGCCGACGGCGGAAATGCCCATGAAGATTGCTTCCAGAGAAGCACCCATGATGATGCCGGTCTGGAAATCGCCCAGCAGCAGGCCGACCAGCGGTGCCACCACGATGGGGCGGTTCAGGCACTGCCAGGACAGAAGGTACGGATCAAGCCAGTTGATGACCGCGTACACGACTGCACAGATGATTGCAGCGGTAATTGACATAACAATTTTTCCTCCTTGTACTTTTTTCTATTTTCAGGCGGAGCAGCGCGCTCAGCCCAGTACCTTGGAAAGCTCCTGCGGCGCATCGTCCGGGATGGTCTGGACGTTGCAGGGAATGCCGGTTGCCAGAACCTGCTTGAGCACCGCCACCTCATCATCATAAGCGTAGAGGTTCTTGGTATAGGTCTTGCGCGTCTCGGTGCCATGCTTTGGAGCAATGCGGCCATAGTTGCCCACATTGATCTGGGGGATGTCCTTGACCTCCCTGGCAACACGCAGCAGGTTCTCGGGGGTGCTGACGATCAGCAGGATCTTCAGGCCGGCGGCACGGGGGTCATTGCATAGGGCAACGGCCTTGTCCACAGTGACGATGGCGGTCTTGCAGGTAGCAGGGGCGGCCATC
Organism: uncultured Faecalibacterium sp.; assembly: GCA_937915335.1. GTDB lineage: Bacteria > Bacillota > Clostridia > Oscillospirales > Ruminococcaceae > Faecalibacterium. Next base: position 7,505 of record CALDLZ010000145.1, on the reverse strand, counting down.
ATCAGGGATTTCTGCATGATGTCACTGGCGGCGGCGGTATCATCCGCCACCACGATGCGGTCAACGCCCAGGGTGCGGCTCCACTTGGTGGCGACCTGGCCATGGATCAAGCGCTCATCCAAACGTACCCATTTGATCATAACTTCTTCTTCCTTTCTTATCACTTACTCTGTCATTTATCAGAAGAAATCGTCCGAGCCTGCAGGGGCCGCTTCCGTCGGAGTTTCCGGCTCCACGCGGCGCAGGTACTCGCGGCTTTCTTCAATGATCTCGTCCAGCCGTTCGTCGCTCAGAGTATCCTCGCTCAGAACGTTCATCATAAAGCTCATGTTCACACCGCTCACCAGCCGGGTGTTGGGGCGGTCAAGGTAGGTAAACATGGCCTGATTCACACTGCCGCCGTACAGATCACTGCACAGCAGCACCTCGTCCTCGGGGGCAACGGTCTTGTAGAACGCGTCCAGATGCTCCTGCACGCTGGTCTCATCCAGATAGGCATCAAAGACAGTCAGGTTCTCGCACTCGCCCATCAGGATCTTCAGCGAGCTCTGCACTCCGCTGGCCATCGAGCCATGGGAGGAAAGAAAGATTTTCAGCATAACAGGCATCCTCTTTTCGACTACAAGCTAAGTAATTGTGTTCGTTGTTCATAGTTTATCTCTATTTTGCACATACTTCAACGCTTTTTGCTTTATAGAAAAAGTTTAGCATGTTTTGTTTTCCGTTTATAAGTTCAAAAAGACGCACAGTTGAACAGATTGTTCAAAGCTGTGCGTCTTTCTTTGGGCATATTTTTTACGGTTCCTTTACACTTACAGCAATTGGAGCGAGCGCCGAAGCCATCGTTCAGCGGTGGCAACCGGGTCGTCGGCAAAGTCCTCCAGCTCATCCGGGTAACGTGCAAAAGAATCCAGCAGCGTGCTGATGGCTTTCATCTTCTGCCAGGTACGGATGCCGCCGCTGACATAGATCAGCGCCCGCACCTTCCGCTCCCGCCAGAGGGCTCGCTTTTCCAGCGGGTAGAACTCGATTTTCGCCTCATCCAACGTCTGGTCATTGTGCAGGAAAAGCGCCACCTCGCCATACTGGCAGCTCCAGCATTTTTCCCGTTCCAGCAGTTCTTCCAGCAGCGCCTGCCGCTCCGCTTCGTCCCGGCCGTGGACACCGGCCAGATACTGGATGAACTGTTCCGGCGTGTAATATTGAAAGTTCCGGATGACCTTGTAGTTCTCCGCCGGGGGCAGCTGCTGGCGGTACTGGTAAGCATTGACCAGCAGGGTATTGTACACCCGGCCATAGTCCCGCCCGCCCCGGATGAGCAGCAGCACTTCCACCGGGTACTCGTACCGGTAACCAGGCTTTGGGGCATCCTCCCGCTCCGCGCCGTTGCCCATCAGAACACCATCACAGGTAGACGGGTCAATGCGGCGCAGCTCGTAAAGGTTCATGGGCGTGACCTCGGCGATGAGCTCAGGGTAACGCGCGATCAGCCCTTCGGCCTGTTGGCGGGCGAATTCCGCGCCCAGAAAGTGTGTGGAATAAAGGTGCAGGGGCCGGATCGGGTACTTCACCCGGGCGAGCAGGCCAAAGAAATAACAGCACGTCAAAGCCAGCAGGAAACGATTGACCCTGAACGGATAGATGGTTCTGATATAATCCAGCACTACTCCAGCCAGCTCCACACACAGCGGGCAGTTGAGGAACTGCAGCTCATAGGCATAGTCGTACTGGGTCCCGCCGTCCAACCCATAGAAATGCTGCACGATCAGATTGAATAGGATCTGCTGCAGCAGATCCCTTGCCCCAGGCAAGGCCGCGAAGTCCAATCCCGTTTCCTTGAGCAGATGCTCCATCACCCGGTCGGTCAGTCGCCGGGCCTGTGCGGCCATGCCGGGGTGCAAACTCTCGGGGACACGGTCAAGGTTCACATCGAGGAAGCAGAAGAGCAGGATGCCCAGAAAGGCGATCTCCTGCCGGGGCATATCATACCCCTCAAACTGTTCGCTTATCGCGCGGTAAATGGACTGGGCCAGCGGGTAGAACATCGTATCCGCGATGCTGTCCACATAGGCATCCGGTAGCTGGACAAAATGACCCGTCCGCACCCGGTTGCGCGCGATGATCAGATAGACCGCCACACGCTGGGTGGCGCTGTCACGCAGGGAGACCGGGCTCTCCCGCAGCACTTTCAGGAAAATATGGCGGATATCCTGCCGCTCCTCATAGCCGCAGCTGAGCCAGGGAGCGCTGTCGGGGTCGCTGCAGTCCAGCGTTTCCTTGTGGAAATGGACACCCGAAACCTCGGTCAGGGCCAGACGGCGCCTGTGCTCCTCCCCTTCCACCCGCATTCCGGTACCGGGGCGGGACACCACCCGCAGGCCGAAACTCTCACACAGGTGGGTGGCCATGCTCAGCGGCTCCCGCAGGGCCGAGGCCGAGAGGAAGAGCTGGTCGGCCATCTGCTCCTTTTTGATGCCAGTCTCGGTGGAGATGATGCGCCGGGACAGGTACCGCACCCGGCTCTCCCGGTCGGCGTTGAGCATACTGCCCGGGGTCTGCCGGATGCTGGTGACGGCTGAAAAGGTATCAAAGGTCTCGCCATCCAGAATATCGAAGCTGTAGCCCTTGTGCCGCCGGGAGACCAACCGGGCACCGTTTTCTTCCAGCATCCGCGCCACCATGGGCATCTCGTTCTTGATGGTATGGGCGCTGACACCGATACGCTCGGCCAGCTCCTGCGAGGTCATGGTGTGGTCCGGGGCGTTGCTAAGCTGGATGATGATCTGCAATGCTCTGTTGGACATAAAACAGCTCCTTCCCGAAAAGGTCTTTTGCTGTTTTTATTGTAGTAGAAACCCGCCGGAAATGCAACCGCCGGTTTCCCCTTCCGCTCAGAGGGTGGGCAGGTTCTCCCACACCGGCAGGCGGTGCAGTGCCCGCACGATGTTGCACTGTTCCAGCAGGGTTCCGTCCCCGTCGCAGACGGTGGCGTACCACATGGGGTTGCGCAGCTTTTGCGTTTCAGGGTCGATGAGCAGCTCCGGGCTGCTGGCATACTGAAAATGCAGGTGGCTCAAAAGGCCCCCGCTCAAGCGGGCCGTGCGGGGCGGCATGGGTTCCATGGCCAGCAGGCAGCGGAAGGGCCAGCTTTCATCGGCATCCTCTGCCACGAAGAGGGCATTTTCCTTGCCTTCCAGGCCCTTTTCCAGCACCGTTTCCAGATGATAGATTGCCTTGCCCAGGCTTGCGCCGTCGGCGGCCAGCCACTCGATGCAGAGCTTCTCGCCCTCAGCAGGGGTGATCTTCCAGCCGCCCAGCGTCTGCGGGTTCTCGGGGCTGGTGGTCACGCAGGCCATCGTCCAGAAGGCTTTTGCGCCGTGCTGGAACATGGGCAGCCTGCCAGCCAGCGCCTCGGCATCCTGCCAGGCCTTTACCAGATAGGGGTCGGTGCTGGTCAGGTAGCTTTCAAAGTTCTGCCACCGGCCCAGCCAGTCACTTGCATGATATTCCATCGTTCCTTCTCCTTTTTAGTCTTCTAACCGGATGACACGATCACACCAGTCGGCGGCCAGTTCCTCGTCGTGGGTGATGACCACAAGGGTCTTGCCCCGGGCCCGGAGCTGCTGCAGCAGACCGCCTACCTGCTCCATATTGCCCCGGTCAAGGCCGCTGGTGGGCTCATCCAGCAGGATCAGGGGCTTGTCGCTCAGCATAGCGGCGGCCACTACCACCCGCTGCTTCTGCCCGCCGGAAAGGCTCATAGGGTGACGGTCGGCGAGACCGGCCAACCCCAGTGCTTCCATCACAGCGTCGCACTGCTCGGGGTAGGCGGCACCCAGTAAAATCTCCTCCCGGACACTGTCGCTGAACAGCTGATAGTTCACATCCTGCATCACGAGGAAACTCTTGTGCAGGCGGGTCTTTGCGTTGGCGGGCCTGCCATCCCAGAAAATTTGCCCGGCCAGCGGCTCCATCAGACCGCACAGGGTCTTGGCCAGTGTGCTCTTGCCGATGCCGTTGTGACCCATCAGGCCCACGATCTCCCCGGCGGCAAAGTTCATATCCGGCAGGGTGCGGATGGGCTTGCGCTTCTGGTAGCCCAGCGTCAGGCCCTTCACCTCCAGCACCGGCGCGCCGGAGCAGCTCCGGGCCTGTTTTTCCCGGAGCTTCTCCCGGTAGGCGGTCAGCTTCCGGGCCCGCAGGCCGCAAGCATGCAGCTGCTCTTCGGGCAGGGCACGGAACTGTTCCGCCGTCCAGCTGGCGGAAAGCGCCCCATCCTCAAAAAAGAAATAGTGGTCTGCCAGATCCGTCACCCAAGCCAGCCGGTGCTCCGCCAGCACGATGGTCACACCGACCTGCTTCATGGCTGCGATCATATCATGGAGCTGCTCGATGGCACCTGCATCCAGATTGCTGGTGGGCTCGTCCAGCACCAGCAGCCTTGGGCCCAGCATACAGGCCGCCGCAAAAGCCACCCGCTGCTTTTCGCCGCCAGACAGCTGGAACACACTGCGGTCCATCAGGGCTTCCAGATGGAACCGCTCCATCACCTCGTGTACCCGCTGACGGATGGCGGCGGGCGGCATCCCGCTGTTCTCACAGGGGAAAGCCAGCTCTGCGGTGGTATCCACATTAAAGTATTGGGTCTTGGGGTTCTGGAACACGCTGCCCACCAGCGGCACATACTCCTCAATGGCCGCGTTACCCGCCAACAGCCCGCCGACTGTGGTGCTTCCGGTCAGCTCGCCGGGATAAAACGCCGGGGCCAGACCGTTGAGCAGGCGGGAAAAGGGGGTCTTGCCGCAGCCGCTCCGGCCACAAAGCAGCACGCACTGTCCGGGCTCAATGTCCAGCGTGACGCCCCGCAGGGCCGGGGCTGTGCTGTTCTGATAGGTAAAGGATGCGTTTTCACTTTGGATAAAGCTCACGGCAGCATCACTCCTTTCCAGAGCAGGGGCAGGGTGCAGAGAACCGGGTAGACGAAGTTCCAGACGGTCAGATGCAGTTCGGTCATGCAGGTATGGCTGCCCGGCAGGCCGATGCCCTTGGTCAGCGCCGCCACGGACAGATCCTGCGCCACATTGTTGCCGTTCATCAGCAGGGGCATCAGGATATATTCCAGCGACTGCATGGGGTGGAGCAGAAGTGCTGCTTTGCCCTCGGCAATGCCGCGCAGGGCCATGGCGTTGCGGATGTGGCGGTAATCCTCGCTCACGGTGGGAAAAAAGCGCACCACCACCGCACAGGGAATGATGACGCTCTCAGGAACGTGCATTTTGCGCAGGGCACTGGTCAGTTCGCCCATCGTGGTGGTGGAAAAGGCGTAAGCGCCCGTGATGATACAGGGCAACATCATGCGGATGCCCACCGACACCAGCGACAGCAGATTGAGCAGGAGCCCCTCCCCTGCCCGCGGCACCACATACAGGTCAATGGCCAGCAGGCCAAAATAGAGAATACTCAGCCGAATGCCTGAGCGCACCCGCCCGGACAGGAAAAACAGCAGCAGAAAAAGGGCCGTTGCGGCGGCCTCGGCCCCGGTGCCCACATGGAAAAAGAGCATCAGGTTGGCCAACAGCAGCAGATAAAGCTTAGCACGCGGGTCCATGCGGAAGCTCATGCCACGATCCCCGCTTTTTCAAAGTGTTTTTTCATCATCTTCTGGCCGAAGATGCCGCCCAGCAGAGCACAGACCAGAATGGCCGCCATGCTGACCACAAAGCTGCCGCTGTTGATGGGAGCGAACAGGGTGTTGATATAGGCGGCATCCTTGCCGCGGGCGGTCAGGTTGGCGATGTAAGCATCCTTCATAAACCACAGGGGCAGGATGGGGCCGGTCAGGCCGTAGGAGAACACCACATAGCTGGCCAGCAGGCCCTTTTTGCTGCGGTAATTGCTCATTTTTGCCACGAGATCAGCCAGCACGCCGCAGACGATGTTGGCCATAAAGGATAATACAAAGTGGCCGGACACGAAGAAGAACAAGCCCATGACAAGGCCCATGATGGTGATGCCGCCGAACTTCTGCAGCTTGGCCGCCAGCAGCATGTACACACTGCCGCAGATCAGTGCCGCCACGGCGGGCAGCAGGATGTTGCCCACGCCCGGCAGCAGCGCACAGGCAAAGGTAGCCACCGCCACCAGCACAAAGTAGATCGCCGTGAACACGCCGATCGAGATCAGATCAGGGATGGTCAGTTTCTTGGATGCTTGATTCATAAGTACACCTCGACATCGATATTAGCTTAGACTAACTTTCATTTTTTGAAAAATGCCATGAATCTTCATGGCATTTCCGAACGCTCTGCGGCATTTTCCTGCCCCAGAGTAGTTAGCATATCATAACCACACCTGTTCTGTCAAGCAGGCAGATTTTACCGGTCGTTCTGCTCGAAGTAAAGCTTCAGCGCACCGATCATGTTGGCATCGTTGCCGTAGCGGCAGCGCACCAGCTCTGGCTTGATGGTTGGCAGGACGGGGCACCGCTCAAACAGACGGTCCAGTTCGCGCTGGATGGCGGGCAGCAGGGCATCCGCCGCGCTGATACCGCCGCCGATGGCGACACGCTCCACATCCAGTACGCTCTGCAGGCTCAAAATGCCGATGGCAACACGCCGGGCAAACAGCTTCAGGGTCTCTTGGGCCTCGGGCTCCCCGGCATTGTAGGCGGCAAAGATCTCCTCGCCGGTGGGCATGGGGCCGTCCTCGGGCAGGTGCTTCTGGTGCATGTACTCAAGGATCAAGCCAGATGCCGACGCAATGCTGGCCCAGACCGGAGCGGCCCCCAGAATGCCAAACTGACAGAGTTCAAAATCCTCCTGCTCCATCTTTTTCATGTCGGAAGCCATACCGCTCACCTCGCCTGCCGCCGCATGGGAGCCCATGTACGTCCGACCATTCAGGATGATGCCACCGCCGATGCCGGTGCCCAGCACCAGCACCAGACCGTTTTCCACCCCGGCCAGTGCGCCGGTCCAGCTCTCGGCCGCCGCCGCGCACTTGCCATCGTTGGCAATGGTCACAGGCACGCCCAGCCGCTCACTGACCTGCGCGGCAAAGGGCTGCTCCCACATAAAAGCGCTGAGCATTCCGCCCGTGTGGGCAATGCCCCGCTTGGTGTCGATGCGGCCCGGCATCGAGATGGCACAGCCCTCGAACTGGCCCTTCATCGGTGCGGCAAAGCCCTCGATGGCATCCAGCAGATCCTCCATCTTTGTAAGCGGCGTGGGCACCTTGCCGCCGGAAATTTTCTGTGCATGCTCATCGGCCAGACTGTACTTGATGAATGTGCCGCCGATATCGATCAAAAGATACTGTTTCATCTTGTCTCCCGCTTTCCATTTTGTTTTCTCCCGCAGAGCCGCCGGGCAGCTCACCACCCCCTCTGCCGGGAACCTTATTATAGTAAATAATAGCACAAGCCGCCCACCGGGGCAAGGGAAAGCGGAATCCCCATACCGCAGAAACGCCCCATTCGGCAAAGGATGAGGCGCTTCCACGGTTTA
>CALDLZ010000144.1 GCA_937915335.1 uncultured Faecalibacterium sp. | reverse complement strand
TTTTCAATGGCGGCTTCTTTCCTGACATCAGTGAGAGCACTTACGGCGATATTCCCCTTACTGCGCAGTGATCTTGCGCCGTGACAGAGCGGATGCAAGCCGTTTTTTCAGAACCAGAAGGTACATTGCCAGTGTAAACAATGCACCGATGCAGTCCGAAAGCGGACAGGCATAGAAAATATATTCCAGCGGGAGAAGATGCGGCAGAAGCAGCACAGCAATCACATACAGGCTTTTGCGGAAAAACGAAATGGGGACAGCTTCCTTCACCATGCCCATTGCCGTGAATCCATCCACAAAGGCAAACTGGATGGCAACAAAAACGAAACCCATACAGTACCGCCGTGTGAAAACAGCAGTCTGCGCAACGGCGTCCGGGTCGCTGAGGAACAGCCGAACGAATCCATCCGGCACGGCAGCGATGGCCAGTGTCAATATCCCCAGATACAACCCGGTGTAAAGCAGTACATAGCGAAAACTGTCAAGAATCCGTGAATAACTGCCGGAACCATAATAGTAGCTGAACAGGGTCGCACATCCGCTGGTCAGACCCTCTGCCGGGCAGATTGCAACCACCATCACGCTCTGAACCACTGCGGCATAGGAAATGTACTGGTCACCCAACGATCCGCCATATTTCCGCAGCATGGCATTCAGAAGAATAATCAGCAGATTATCCAGCACGATGATGAAAAACGGCATACTGCCAATGCTGAGGATTCTCCGGCAGACGGCTCCGCTGTATTGTCCGACTCCGATGCGGATGTCCATTGTGGGGCGGCTCAGCATAATCAGAACATAAACCAGAACGCCAAACTGCGAGATCACGGTCGCCAGTGCAGCACCGGCAACGCCCATGTGCAGCGCATAGATAAAAACAGGATCTAAGGCGATATTCAACAGTGCGCCAAGGACGACCGACATCATTCCCTGCCGGGCACAGCCTTGCCCCATGATAAAGCGGTTCAGCCCCGTGCCGCAGAGTACTGCAGCAGTGCCGAGCGAATAGATCGTGAAGTAGACATTGGCGGTCGGATACATTGTGTCACTACATCCCAACAGATACAGGAACGGCTTTTTGAGCAATAGCAGTGCTGTCGTGACGGCTGCAGAGCAAACGATCAAAAGCATCAGGGAGTTATTCAGCGCACGCTGTGCGGCCTCATGGTTTTTTTCACCCAGTGAAATGCTCATCAGGGCAGCACCGCCGACCCCCACCAGAGATGCAAAGCCCGTGATAGCTGTAAACGCAGGAGAACAAATGCCAATACTGGCGAGGGCAATTTCTGCACCGCTTGTCATGTGGCCGATATAGATCCGGTCCACAATGCTGTACAGAATATTGAACAGCTGCGCCAGCATGGCCGGGACGCCCAGCTGCCACACCAGTTTTTTGACAGGTGTTGTGTTGAAATCGTGTTCCATGGAAAACCTCCTTTGAAAAAGAAAAGGTGCCCAAGACACCCCCTTGTAACACATTTTCATGTGCCGTACCTACGGTGATGTCCTGAGCACCCTTGACCACTGCCCGGTGGCAGTGGTAAGTGACCTATAAAATTTTGATTTATTTTATCATGCCGCCTGTCTTTTGTCAACTTAAACTCCTTTATAGGCACAGCTGAAACGCTGGAACGTAAGATAGCCCTCTTGCTTTTTCAGGCCGGCACGATTATAATCAGAAATGGAAACTGCTGCCTGTCCGGCAGCTTTTTCCGGCAGCGAAAGTTAGTCTCAACTAATTTTTTTCATTCTGAGGTGATCGTATGCAGAAGAATTATTTAATTGCAGCCTTTGAAAAAACGTCAGAAGAACGTTTTCCGGCGCAGGCCGCACAGCTGCTTGCTTCCATGCATCAGCGCATCGAAGTTCTGCGGGAGGACAACGCAGGTGCATCCCGGGAAAAGTGGAAGCATCTGGAAAGTCAGATCATGCCGGGCATTGCCATCTATGAAGTCCTGCAAACGGTCGTTTCCAAGGAGGAAGCCCTGCAGATCCTTCACAGCTACGTGAATGCACATGCCCGGAAATACCACACTCTGTTCCGCCGCCTGCTGAAGCTCCCCGGGTTGTATCATAAAATGCCGGGCATCTTTGCCAAGGGCGTAGAGGAAAAGTTCGGCTCCGCCGCCGGGTTCCAATTCATCACACACGAAGCCACAAAAGACGTGATCCAATTTGACATGGTGCGCTGCCCCTATCACGATGCCTGCCAAAAATATGGCTGCCCGGAACTCTGCCGCTGCTTCTGTGACAGCGATGATATCACCTATGACGGCCTGCACCCGAAGCTGCTGTGGCACCGCACCAAAACGCTGGGCCGCGGGGACGATTGCTGTGACTTCGGGCTCCGGGTAACGAAATAAGATTTGGTTTCGGCACCGTAGGCATGGCGAGCATTGCGGTTTTTCTTTCCGGGATCATAACGTTGTTTGTACATTGAGGGAAACACTTATATGAAATACAAAATTGAAAAGAACACCGTGCAGGAAACGCTCATCATCCCGCTTTACGCCCGGAAGGTGTGCTCAGAGATCTACCCCACCCTCTACCGGGACGAAACAGCAGTTCAGTTGCTGGATGAGATCGACTATGATTTTTCGGAGGCAGAACAAAAATCCCGCAGTCTGATGCAGCGTTTTGGCGCACTGGAAGTTGCCATGCGCCAGAATGACCTTGCTTTTGAGGTACGGGACTACCTGAAAACGCACCCGAATGCGGCTGTGGTGAATCTGGGCTGCGGTCTGGACAGCACAGGACGGGCCTGCGACAACGGCAGCTGCAAGCTCTATAATCTGGACTTCCCGGATGTCATTGCGGTACGGAATCAGCTGCTGCCTGCCGGAGAGCGGGAAGAAAACATTCCCGGTGACCTGAACGATCCGGCAGCATGGCTTGGCAGGCTCGATTTGTCAAACGGGGCCGTGTTTTTTGCTTCGGGTGTGTTCTATTACTTCCTGAAAGAGCAGGTCAAGGCATTGGTGCTTGCTTTGGCGGACGCATGCTCGGAAGGTGTTCTTGTATTTGATGCTGCCAATCAGACAGCGGTCAAGATGATCGGCAAAACCTGGCTCAAAGGCGCAAAGATCAAGGATGTGGGAGCTTATTTTGCCGTTTCGGATGCGAAAAATGAGCTTTCCCCGTGGGACAGCCGCCTGCACGTATCCAGCCGGGGCTATATGCTGGGTTACAGCGATCTGAAAGATCCTTCCGTCAGCGGTTTTTTCCGCCTTCTTGCCAAACTTGGCGACAGCGGCATGAAAATGCAGATCGTGAAGATCGAATGGGGGCGCTGATATGAAATACATGGGGATGCCCTGGGGTATGTGGGCCCTGTTTTCCCGCTCGTTCCGGACACAGCTGACCGCAACTCCTATTCCTGGAACATGGAGTTTCTCCCCTACCCGGACGGCAACGGCTACGAAGCCCGTTTTTCCAAATGCGGCATCTGCGCTTTAATGAAGGAACTGGGGCTGTACGACCTGACCCCCGCCCTGTGCCATCCGGACTACACCATGAGCGAAGCGGGCGGTGCTTCCCGTTTTGTGCGGCAGTATACTCTTGCCTCCGGCGGGCCCTATTGCGACTGCGGATACAAAAAGAAACAGTAACTTGTTGAAAGGGGCGTGGATTCCAACATGGAAATCAGACAATTCGGGAACCCGGCAGGGAAAACGGTCATGCTGCTGCACGGCAACCTGATGTGCTGGCGGCAGTTTGAAGATGTGATCCCGCTGCTGGAAAAGGACTGCTGCGTTTACGCCGTCAGCTTCGATGGCTTTGACGGCACCGGCAAAACCACCTATACCACCGCACAGGAACAAGCCCGCAAACTGGAAGCCTATCTTCTCAAAAATTGCGGCGGAGCGCTGGACGTGCTGTTTGCCGAGTCTCTCGGCTGCGGACCGGCGATTTTTCTGAAAGCTTCTCCACAGCTCAAGATCCGCCGCATGATCCTCAGCGGGCCGGAGTATCTGGATTTCGGCATTCTGAACAGGCCGATCCTGAAAATCATGCCCCAAAAGCAATACCGGACGGCCCATGAAAAGACCATGCCCGCATGGGCACTGCGCTTTATGGGGCAGACCGAGCAGGGCATGAACACCATGCTGAGCCACATCCCGGACAATATTTCGCTGGAATCCGTGCGTGCCACATGGAAAGTGGGGCTGTACCTTTATCGCACTCCCTTGCCCCCGCAGCCGGACGCCGCCGTCGCCTGCTGGCACGGCGAAAAAGAGGGTCACATGAAAAAGGCCATCCAGAAACTGCGTGCCATGTACCCCAGACTGACGGTCCGCTGCTTTGCCGGATTCGGCCATGGAGACATCCTCAACCACCCGGAATTGCTTGCGTCAGAGCTGAAACGGTTTGAGGGCAGCACTTGACCCATAAGCATCACCCTTCCAGAATCCGCTTCAGCATGGCCGCATAGTTCTCAGAATCCACCGTCATGCGTCCGCAATGTGCATATCCCTGCCAGACTTCCAGTGCTGCGCAGGGATATTTTTTCGGCAGAAGGTTTTTGCACTGCTTCAGGTCGGAGTCTTTTTCGCCATACGCAAAGACGCAGTGCTTCTGCAGCTCCGGTGTCAGTTCCGGCAGCTGCACATAAGCGCAGTCGTGAATAATATTGCGGATGCTCTCCTCGTTCATGGCAATAAACCGCTTTGCCATGGCCGGGCCTGCAGTCTCGCCATAGATTTCGCTCATCTTTCGCCGGGAAAGCTCCGGGTCTTTCACCGCTTTGCGGTGCTTGGAAAGAAACACCTGTGTCAGCACAAAACTGAGCAGAGGTGCTTTCTCGTAAAAGCTGACGCCTTCAAAAAAGACATGATCGAAGGTCAGGTCTTTGAACTTCAGCAGTTCAAACAGCACCACCCCGCCCAGAGAAGCACCGAACCCCAGATCCAGATGGGTACAGCCCTTTTCCACCAGCACATCATGGATGGCTTTTGCTTCTTCGGCGGCACTGTGGTAGGTCGCCGCCGCATCCTCTCCTTGCCCCGACAGATCCGGGATAAAGCAATGGACATCGCTGCCCCAGAAATTTGTCACGCACAGCTCGATGCCCTCCGCAGAGGACAGCATCGGGTGGATCAACACGGCTGCTCTGCGCTGTTCCGGGTTGCGTTCGTACATCTTCATAAGAATCCTCCTTTGTGCTCGAAGTTTTTTCTTGCAGTTCAATATTAGTTTACGCTAACCATTCTGTCAAGAGCAATTTTCCTGACGCAAAAATCCCCCGGAAAATTTTGCTGTACTGCAAAACCTTCCGGGGAATGCATTATTCAGCCCAGTGCCACATCCAGAACCATCATCAGGCTGAAGCCGACCGCAAAGAACACGGTGCCGATATCGGAGTGCTCCCCCTGCGACATCTCCGGGATGAGTTCCTCCACCACCACATACAGCATGGCACCGGCGGCAAAGCTGAGCAGATACGGCAGCGCCGGCACGATGACGCTTGCCGCCAGAATGGTCAGCACTGCGCCGATGGGCTCCACGATACCGGACAGCACACCGCCCCAGAACGCACGGCCCTTGCTCATGCCTTCGGCCCGCAGAGGCATCGAAATGATGGCCCCCTCCGGAAAGTTCTGGATAGCAATACCCAGCGAAAGAGCCAGTGCACCGGCTGCTGTGATCTGCGCTGTGCCGGATAAGTACCCTGCATAGACCACGCCCACAGCCATGCCCTCCGGGATGTTGTGCAGGGTAACGGCCAGCACCATCATGGTGGTACGCTGCAGCTGGCTGTGGGGGCCTTCGGCCTGCTCACTGTTCCGGTGCAGGTGCGGGATGATGTGATCCAGCAGCAGCAAAAACAGGATACCCAGCCAGAACCCCACCGCCGCCGGGAAAAACGCCAGCTTTCCAAGAGCCGCCGACTGATCCATGGCTGGGATCAGCAGGCTCCAGATGGATGCTGCCACCATCACACCTGCTGCGAAGCCGGTAAGGGCACGCTGGATGTGGTCTCCCAACGATTGCTTGAGGAAAAACACGCTGGCCGCCCCCAGCGAAGTACCCAGAAACGGGATCAGGATTCCGTAAAACGCGTCTGTCATAAACTTAGCTCCTTGTTAGTTGGTTAGTTATATATAACTTCAAGGAGAGTATAGCGCATTTTGCGTCTGGCGTCAATGTGTTCTGGAATCAAAGAGAATCATAATATTGGTGTATCTTTTCTGCCATCAATTCCCTACGTTTTTGCAGGAAATTCTGATAGTCACTGATCTCCATATTCTCAAATCCGTCTGGGATACAATTTTGTTTCAGATTTTCACTCAACTTATCTTGTTCTACAATTCCACCATAAACAGGCTTTTTCGTCTTGTATTGTTCTATCACCTCTGCCATATAGCAGGCAGGCGAATTGTCTTTAACCTTAATATTGATTTCCTGTTGAATAAAAGCGTAATTTGCGATTTGGTTATATTGCGATTGCGCAATTCCATTTTTCACCAGGTAATTTTTCGGGAATAAGTGGTGAATATCACCCCTGTTTTCCAACATAGACTCAATGTCAATTTCTGTCGATAGAAAACCTTTATCGTGTGCCTTGACCTGCGCCACAAGGAACATATTAAAATACGGACTGCTTGCAACCGATGTGTTCAAACGTTGAACCAGATTCACCTTCCAGTATGCCTCAGACAATTCGCCTGCCTCAGTGATGTTCAGATATTCCATCGGATCATCGTAAGCAAAGAATCTTTTAATATCATAATCAAATGCGGATTCCGGAGAACCAGAAGAATATCTTCCCGTCAAGACAGACAAAGCCAACCACTTGCGTACAATCTTTTCAATTTGATTACTGTCCACTTTCCGTTCACGAAGTGCAAGGAAAAGTGCATAGCCAAAATTCAAAACATTCTGTGAACGAATCAATGATTTTTTCACAATACCCGCTGAGCGAACGATCATCAAATACCGTTCATAATTTGTCTGATTTACCGCTTGCAGAACTGCCTCATGTAATTGATTGAACGACTTTTCTTCTATTTCAATCTTAAACTCACGCGTTTCAAAATCTCGACCTGAAAGCAAACTAACCAGGTCTGCCAATTTTCCTCGTTTGAATTTATATGTAAATGCAACGCGCAGAATATCTGTATAGCATGTGCGATAAATCGTCGCATTCTTTGTTGCTGCCCACTTTATCGCATCAAATTCCGGCTTTGCCGCAAATTCTGCATCATTTTTCTTGATTTCTTTCAAATCCTCCGGAGACTCCAACAAATGGCAGAAATAGTCAATTGTCTTGCGAGTTACATTTCCATTATATATCTCATTCGAGGAAATCTTAGACATCGCAAAATCTGCCTACGACAAAACCACGCCTTTGGAATTGATTCGGATAAAAATTTCGGTTACACTGTCAATATCCAAGTCTTCTGCCAGCGTAATAACGCCAATGCTATTATTTTGTATTGCTCTCAAACGATTGATCGTATCGTTGATTTCCGGCTCTTTGCCCATAATTCCGTTTTTCTGACAGTATTCCGTCACAAAAGAGAACGAATCAAAGGGCGTATCCAATAATGTTTCCAGATTTTATGTCTGCCAGAAGCACATCCACCGTATAATTATTCACACTATATCGTGCCATAGTCACAGTCCTTTCTATTGTAGCGTCCTGAAATTTTATCTAAACTCCACTTTTGCACAAAACATTATTATATTTGCTTAATCTTACCATATCCGACTATCCGCTGCAAGTACCGCACTTGTTTCCAGTCCGCACAACTATTATAATAAGTACAGATAGGAGGTGAGTTCCCTGCACGACATCTGGAATCCATGGCACGGCTGCGTCAAGTGCAGCGAAGGCTGCC
>CALDLZ010000143.1 GCA_937915335.1 uncultured Faecalibacterium sp. | reverse complement strand
ACTGGCCTGACTGTCCAGATCAATCATCAGCACCTTTTTCCCTACATCTGCCAGAGCAACAGCAAGGTTATGCGTGGTGGTCGTCTTTGCGACACCGCCTTTTTGGTTTGCGATTGCAATTACCTTCACGGTTTTCTCTCCCTTTTTTATTTAATTTATATATCTTATTTCAGTTGTTTAACTTATATCAAGTATATCATGTATTTACATTATTTCAAGTAAAAAAACGGCGAGGTAATGACCTCGCCGTTTTTTTACTCGTTCCGCTCCCTTGCCCACAATCCAACTGGAGACACATCAGGATGCCCAGGCATATACCATCCCTCATCATTGTACTCGAAGGATACATCCCGCCATGTGCCTCCATCGAGCCGGTCTGGGAGCAACACATCCATACCCTGGCCACAATGAATATCCCAGCCATCCCAGGTCAGGCGATCACGCTCCGGCTCGTAGCCGATCTGCAACACTTTTCGAGACATCGTCTATCCTCCAATCAGTCTTCATAATGTCCCCGGCAGGATAAAACAATGATACTGTCATTTTCAACGGTATAAACAAGCCGGTTCATATCATCAATACGTTTACTCATGCCCTTGATCTTCCGCAGCAATTCCGCTTTTCCTATGCCCTGAACTGCCCCGTCACGCTGCAATTCCTGGAGCAGCTTATTGATTCGCTTCAGCGTTTTCTTATCCTCTGACTGCCAGTACAAATAATCCGCCCAGGCATCAGGCGAAAAGGTAATGTTATGCGCCATCGCCCGCCATCGCCTCCAACTCCTCCATCGTTTTCACAATCCCAAAGCCTGCGTGCACCTGCTCCAAGCCTCTCTCCAACTTCCCAAGGTAAGCAGCATTTCGCTCCGCTTTCTCCAGCTCGTTAAATCGTTCCTCGCTGATGATAACCACGTTCTTTTCTGCTTTCCTGGTCACAATTACCGTCTCTCCACGGTCTGTCACCCTATCGCAGAAATCCTTCAGGCGACCACGGGCAGTCGTAAAGTTAATAGCAATCATAAATGACACCTCCAGTCCATATTATGTACCATTTCTTGTTCCTTTTATTGTACCATATTTATCAATTCATTTCAAGTTTTTCTGTCTCACACGGCGGAAATATCATCCCACCACTTTCGAATGGTCTTGGGATCAAGTCCGGTATCTCTATGGCAATCTGCTTTGCGCCCATTTGGGTGCTGCTGCCGCCACTCACACACCTTTTTTTTCGCTGTACCGCTACCTTTTGGCCTTCCTTCGTTTACTTCTTCTCCTAATTGTTTTTTCAGAGACTTCATCGTATTCATAACCCGAACATGATCACTTCTTTTGCGCCAATTTCGCTTATTGACCGGCATAGTCATGCCGGAGAGCTTGGCAATATCGTCCCTCGGAAAAGTCACATAGTCCTCATTAAACATCTCCAAAGCGCACACAATATCGTCTTTCGTAAAGCGGTTGATATCCTCCACACTCATATCATCATATCGCTCGAGCAGTCCAAATGCGTCCTCTCTTAGCTCATCTTCATCTATGCCACACTTTTTTGCGTATATGGCCAAGGTCATAATCCCGTAAAAACGATGTCCAACACGAATCTCATCGGCGATCCGATGCAGCCACCAATCATAAAGATCTCTCTTTACCGTCCAGCGCCCCCGGCGCTCTTTTTTCACGATACGACGCTCATACCAATCCGGATACTTTTCCTTAGCCTCAGCCAATGACAGCCGGCTCTTTTTCATAAGCGCCTGTATTCGCTGCTGCTCTCCATTGCTGTCAGGAATATAATCCAGCAGCTTCTCCAGATCTACAGCATCCCCGAATCGATAAGCTACCACAGGATATTCTCGCCCCAGCTTTGACCCAGACCCAACAACACGGAATCCCTGTAAAATGCCCTGCATCTGCGGCTCACGGATGGACGAGGTAAACCTGTTCCAGATCTGCCGGGTGAGGGCATATTTCAGTTCCTTCAAAATTTTCTGATTTTGCGGATACATGGGAACCGGCTCTGTCAGCACATAATAGAGATGGAGTCCTGTTCCGCTGTTTACGATGAAGGTCGCTTTGGGAATGATATCCTTGTCCATCTGATGCAGCGTATCCCGGAGCTGCGGCATACCCACACCGTCCAAATCAAAAACGATGGCATAGAGATATCTGGCATTTCTCCCGCTACGCTGCCTACCAAAATACGAGATAGGAGACATGATCGTAAAATCTGTATCCTGGATATCTCCCAATTCTTCCAACTCGTCCGTAATCAGATGTCTTCTGGCCCTACCGTCACCTTCAATCTCCAGCGCAACCCCATTTTCACGACTATCCTGCTTTCTTGGGACGGTCAGTGCAATAGCATTTCCTTTAGCATCTTCATAGTGGCCCTTCCTCTCGAACGAACCTTCAGGAAATATCTCTCTATAAAACTCAAACGGCTCCACCGGCTCCAAATACTGCCGGAGATGGTCGTTCTTTTCCCTATAAAGCGCCCGCTGCCGCTCCAGAGCAGTCTGCTGATCTATCGTCATAAAAACACCTCCAGTCCAGAAAAGAAAAAGAAGCAAAAAGAAAAGTCCGCAACGCGGAGACCGCCTGCGGGCGGGAAGGGGGAAAAGGGGAGCCAAAGAGCGCCCCCTACGGGGGCTTAAAGAGAAAGTC